>CAUSYJ010000068.1:0-8112 GCA_963535845.1 uncultured Alloprevotella sp. | reverse complement strand
CAAGTACTTTGTATTGCAAGGTATTTATAAAAGTCTATATCTTTGCAGTACAAACAAGTTGGTAATATAAACTTATGAGCTTATGAATACAGACAACGCGAAATCGCAGATGCGGAAAGGGATGCTGGAATACTGCGTTCTCTTGCTCCTGAGCCGACAAGCTTCTTACGCGACGGACATCATCGCGCAGTTGAAGGAGGCAGAGCTGATTGTTGTAGAGGGAACGCTCTACCCTTTGCTTTCTCGCTTGAAAAAGGACGGGCTTCTCTCTTATCAGTGGCAGGAGTCGACACAAGGGCCTCCCAGAAAGTACTATGAACTTACCGAGGACGGTCGTGCAGCCTTGCAGGAACTCAATAGCGCGTGGGCACAACTGACACGCACAGTAGACCTGCTCAAACAAAATCAAGTTTAACAATCAAACATCTTTACTTATGAAAAAGAATATAACGATCAATCTTTTCGGACAGCTCTACAATATTGATGAGGATGCTTACGAATTGTTGGAGAAGTACCAGAAAAATATCCGCAGCTACTTTTCTCGTCGTGAAGGAGGTGAGGAAGTGGCCGACGATGTAGAGCACCGTGTGGCTGAGCTTTTTGCCGAACTCAAAGAACAAGGCGTGGAGGCCATCACGATAGAGCAGGTGGAGAGCATCATCAATCGCATTGGCGATCCGCAGGAGATGGAGGATGCAGAAGAAGGCGAAGAAACTGCTCCTGGTGCTATGCCACCCCCTGTCTATGGAGGAGGCACTACGCGTCGCTTCTTCCGCGACCCTGAAGACCGTATGCTCGGTGGTGTTATTTCAGGTGCTACAAAATATTTTGGAGGAACCGACCCGCTGCCTTGGCGTATTCTTTTCGTGCTAGCTGTTATTTTTACATGGTCCACACTTGGTTTCATCTATTTAGTGGTGTGGGCATTAGTTCCTGAGGCGCGCACAGCAGAGGAACGCTTGCAGATGCGCGGCGAACCCGTGAATCCCTCCACCATTCGGGACGAAGTGATGCGCGGCGTAAAGGCCACCCAAGATTTTGTAACGAATCCTAATGTGCAATCTCAAGCCACAGGTTGTCTGGGCATTATGGTGAAAATCGTCCTATTCCTGGTGATGGGATTCGCTATTCTGGTTCTTGGTAGCATACTTCTCACGATTCTTATCTCTATGATAGCCTTTGGTGCAGCCGCAATGGCTGGTGTAGGATCTGCCAGTTGGGGAGGACCATTTACAGAGTTGAACGAATTTCAGAGCCAGATGCCCGATGTGAAGTGGTGGATATGGATTGGTCTCTTTTCAGGTTTGATACTCGTCGTTATTCCTCTTGTTACTCTCGTACGCACAATGTTTCGCAAGCCCGATAGCGCGCCAATGTCGATAGCTACAAAAGCCACCTTAACGATCATTTGGGTCATTGCCTTTGGTTTGGCTCTATTCTCAACCATTACAGGTGTGATGCGCACAAAAGAATTTGCCGACAAATACAATGAGAAGCAGCGCATCGTTTATCATCAGGAGAATACGCGCAATGGCGTTTTCCTCGATGATAGTAGCTGGCGCTATCTCGATAGTGAAGGATGGAAAGTAGTTCGATTGAGCGGTACGGATGAGGCTTCTGATTCTTTCAACGATCCACTTTACGATTCTGACAATGCAGAAGATTGTCCGGAGGTTGAAGGTCTTCACTTGGAAGCTGATGAAGGTAAAAATTTAGACTTCGAGATTCAGAAATCGCTTACAGTTTCGCCAGGTGTTTACAAGATTCAAGGTATGCGTCGAGTGGACGGGCAAGGCATCACGCTTTATGCCGTCTTGGATAGCAGTATGGTGAAGACACAGGAGTTTGAGCCAGGAGTTTTTATCAGTAGCGAAGCGAACAGCAGAATCCTTGCGGATTTAGCGCCAGATGCCAACACGCAACGTATAGAGGGGAATCTGATGAAAACATCATGGATGCCGTTCTCTATGATTGTTCAGGTGAAGAAAGGAGGCTTGCTCTCCTATGGCTTCTCCACCGCGTCCAGTTTCCGCCGCAATCCGATGACAGCTCGAGAGTTCTCTGCGGCTCATGTCACTATCACACGCATTTCTGGAACAAATAGTTTGTCTGCTGCAGAGTAGGGCGTGAGGGCTGGAAAGTCCACACCGAAGAAAACCATTATATTAAACAATAAACAAGTTAGAAGTCCGCTTCGCTCTCCTTGTTGAGAGAGTTGACGGACTTCTAACATTACCAACAATGTTTAATACTATGAGGATTTTTCAGTGTGAATATCCCACTGAATTTATGCCCATTGTGCCTCTAACTCAGTAGCCTGTGGGAAAACGAAGTCGTTCTCCAAACGGATATGCTCTCGGAGAGCCGTTACAAAGGTTTTCAAATCAGCCAGCAGGTTGCGATACTCCTCGGTAGCTTCCGCTGGTGCAGTGAAATTATCTGTCAGAGTCTCCAAATACCCATAACGATCCTGCTCCATAGCATGTTCGTTCATCATCACATGAATCGGGTTGAGAATCGTACCGCAGTGGAACGCCTCAATGCGCTGTTTGTTCTCTTCTGCCGTGCAGAGTTCAATCAGATAGGGAAAGAGAACAGCTTCTTCGCGGTCGAAATGGCTATCGAGGTCGGGAATAGAATTTTCCAATTGCTCTACGATTTTTTCTACAATGTGGCGTTGTGCGCCAGCAGCTTCGAGCGTTGTGCGCGCTTGGTTGCGAAGAACATGACCGCGGCGGCGACCAATGGGGTGGTGGTATTCGAGCACGTAATTGATTAACTCACGTGTGGACCATGTCTCAAAATCTTTATTATCTGGGAACATAATTTTTATTGTATAAATGATTTTGTGGCAAAGTTACAAGATGCTCACCAAGCCTTTGGCCACATTTGTTACTCTACCACTAAAATCATGCAAAATTATTTCCTCAGTGCATTATCCACAGTAGAAATATTGCTTCACCAAACTTTCCATCAACCCCTTATCGGCGTCTGCCTGCTCATGTAAGTGGGCATCGTTGAAGCTTCGGAGTTGTTGCAAAATGCCATCAATCATGCGCGGACGGAAAACGTCAGCTTGTTCAAACACCTTGCGTTGCTCTTCCAAGCAGTTGGCCGATTCGGAGCAGCAAGTGGGTAAAGCATCAAGAGCTGCCAAACGCTCTGTGTTTTCACTCTTGTGGATGTCCATATCCACGTATTTCTCCGCCGTGATTTTGAGAGCCTCCTCTTCAGGCATTTCCAATCCGATGCGGCAAGCCACGCAGAGTCCAGCCATGAGCTGATAAATATCGGCCGAAGTATCGGGCGAACGCATCTCAAAGGTTTGTTTCAGTTCAGGATGGAAGTCTTTGTGCGGTGCTTCGTTGTTGAGAACGGCACACATATCCTTGCCGCTTGTCCAGCCCAGCGGAACGCGGACGAGCGCAGAGCGGTTGCAATCGCCCCAGCACACGTTGGTGGGAGCTTCCTGATGTGGCACAAGGCGGAAGTAGGACGTTGGGTTTTTGTTGCCAAACGCCGTGATGGCTGGTGCCAGCTTCATCAAGCCCGCTATAGCGCGGCGTGCTTCGCGGCTCAGTTGTCGGTCGGCTCCAAGCGTGGCGTTGATGCCATCCTTCATCAGGCGCATGTGGATGTGAAGTCCGCTACCCGCTTCGCCCACGATGATTTTGGGTGCAAAGGTAACATCGAGTTCGTACTCAAAGGCCAGTTTGCGGATGACCCACTTGGCCAGTAGTAACTGGTCGGCAGCGATGTCGACAGAGCAAGGCAGAAATTCCACCTCGTTTTGTTCGTACACCTTCCCATTGAGCGTGAAGTTTCCCACTTCGCTATGTCCATATTTGATTTGTCCACCAGTTTGCGCAATACCCATCATGCACTCTTTTCTAAACTCGTTGAGCTTTGCAAAAGGTTCGCTTTCGTGGTAGTTGTGTTGATCCACTGCGGGGTAGAGAGGATTTTCTGGTGCCACAACGTAGTATTCCAATTCGCCCATGGCTTCAAAATCCAGTCCTGTCGAAGCATGGAGAGCGCGATTGGCGCGCGTCAGCAACAGACTCGGATCGGCATCGAAAGGCTCGCCGTCCTTGTCGAAGAAGGAGCAAAGGAGGCAGAGTGTAGGGATTTCAGAAAACGGATCAACGAAAGCTGTGCGGAAACGCGGCATCACATAAAGGTCGCTGCTACCTGCTTCAACAAAGGCTGGGAAGAGGCTCGAACCATCAACGCGTTCGCCCTCCGTTAGGATTGTTTCGAGATATGCGCGCGAGTTAATAACGAAATTGAGGGTCTTCACACGCCCGTCTTGAGCAGGATACATGAAGTTGATCATCTTAATTTCGTTTTCTTCTACAAAGGTGATCATGTCGTTGAGTGTAAACTCCTTTGGATCTTTGCCCAAGAAGCTCACCACTCGGTTAGGATTTAGCGCTAAATTCTTGTCCATAGCTTGATGATTTATTTTGGTCTGTTTTCGCAAAAGTATAGAAAAGTGTTCGGAGTTACAAAATAATTTGGGGTAAAAACTTACATAATGATAGAGAATGCATGTTTTTCGAGGGGTAAGAATAGGGTATTGGAAAGCGTTTTGGAGCTGTCTGTTGATGTGTATAACTTTGAATATTTTTGACTTTAATGCGTATTTATTTTACAATGGTAGGGAAGAAAACAGGTGTTAAAGAAATGAAAAACAAAGCGGTCCTCGCTCAAAAAAGTAAAAGAGTTGTGCACCCACTCCCTCGTTGTGTGTCAAAATGCAGAGAAAAAGCCCTGTTTTTGCCTTTTTGGGGAGGGAAAAAGCCTGTTTCTGACGGCAGATTTCCTTATTCTGTCAGTCGGCATCCTTATTGTGTCGGCTGACGCAATAAGGATGTCAGCCGATAGACTTATTGTATTTCCGAACAGCCTTATTCTGTCTCTTCTCAGGCTTCTTGTCTTTGCTTCTTGCATTGTTGCTGTAGGCTTTTGGTGGGCTTCTCAGTGGCGTAAAGTAAGAAGATGCTTTACAAAGTTATGCTTCGTTGTAGGAGGTTCTTTATTCTGTTGTTAAACATGTTCTTTGGAGCGATGTTTTTCCTTGATTTGTTTTTTTTTGAACTCAAAAAAACTGCCATCCACATTCGTTGTGCGGATGGCAGAGATATTCGTGTGAACTGATTTTAATGTACTGACTGGGCTTTGTATTTCTTGAGCCAACGGAAGAACCATATTGTGGTGACAAGGAGCACAAATGCACCAACTCCGTAAGACGTTGTCAGTCCGAGATTGAGCATCGTGTTGGAGTAGCAAGCAAAGGAAGTGCACACCACTGTCATGAAAAGTGCGGGAACAAGCGTCATGATGTAGGGCTTGTGCTCGCGTGCCAGATACACAGTAGCCGTCCAGAGTGTGAAGACCGCAAGCGTTTGGTTCGACCACCCGAAGTAGCGCCAGATGATATTGAAACCGTTTGCATCGGCTATATTGAACCAGAGCAAGAAGCCCGCAGCCACAAAGAGAGGAGCAGCCACAATGAGGCGGTTGATAATGGAGCGTTGGTTAAACTTGAGGAAGTCGGCAATGATGAGGCGCGCGCTGCGGAATGCAGTATCGCCGCTCGTGATGGGAGCTGCAACAACGCCGAGGATAGCTAAGATGCCACCCACAATGCCCAACCAACCTTTGCTCACAGCCGTTACCACCTCGGGCGCTTGTGCCAGCGTTGTACTGCCCACGGCAGCTGCTCCGCCATCGTAGAAGAAATAGCTTGAAACAGAAGCCCACACCAGGGCCACAATTCCCTCCGTTATCATGGCACCATAGAAAATGGCGCGCCCGCTCTTCTCTGATTTCAAGCAACGAGCCATGAGCGGACTTTGCGTAGCATGGAAACCGCTGACTGCCCCGCAGGCTATCGTGATGCAAAGGCAGGGGAAGAGAGCAGAACCGTCGAGATTGGGCGTTGAAGCCATGTCCCACACTTCAGGCAATGAGGGCCATTTCACAAGTAGGTAACCGCCCAAGGCCACAGCCATGAAGAGAAGCGAGAAAGCAAAGATGGGATAAATCTTGCCAATGATTTTGTCGATGGGGAGCATCGTGACCAGTATGTAGTAAATGAAAATAATACCTACCCATAGCATGATGTGGAAGGTCTTGGCATCAGCGGCTGGTGCAGTCATTCCACCCAAGATGAGAGCTGGGGAATAGACAAAGACAGTACCCACCATCAGCAGCACAATGATGCTGAACACGAGCAGAATCTTTTTGGCGGGAATACCAAGGTAGATGCCGACGAGCTCGGGCAGTGATGAGCCGCCATGGCGCATGGAGAGCATACCGCAAAAATAGTCGTGGACAGCACCAGCAAAGATGCAGCCAAAGACAATCCAGAGGTAGGCAGCGGGGCCAAACTTCGCGCCCATGATTGCGCCAAAGATGGGGCCTGTTCCGGCAATGTTGAGAAATTGAATCATAAAGACCTTCCACGAAGGCATTACGATGTAGTCCACTCCGTCGGCCTGAGCCACGGCGGGCGTTGGGCGGTTGTCGGGGGCAAAGATGCGTTCTACAACGCGTCCATAGAGCAGATATCCGAGGATAAGAGCTACCAAACTGATGACGAAACTTATCATATATTTTGTTTATTTGTTATCCATTCGCAAAAATAGTAAAAGAATGTATAAGTGTGTTGTGGCGAAAAGAAAATATATCTTAGTTTTGCAAACTAAAGTTTTGAAACAAGATGATACGGATTCGTAAAAGTTTGCCTATTCTGCTGTGGCTGGGAGTCTGCGGAATGGTGTTTGGATGTACTCCGAAAGGTGAAAACAAAGTTAGTGCAGAACTTGCAGCGGCTGATACAACTGAAATGGTGGTTGATTCTGCTCGAATGGATTCAGGTATCTGTTGGACCTCCGTTCGTCTCAGCACGCCCAAAGGGGCTGGTGAGGCATTGACGAATAGCGTGCGTGAATGGATCAGTGAAGAGCTGGGCGGTTCTTATAGTGGCGACTATGCCGATGTGAAAGGAATGGCTACCCACTATATGAAGGAGGGACTGAAGCCACTTCTTGAAGAAAGCGCAGAATTTAGGCTCGACGGAGTGCAACTCTATTCGGAAGTTGCTGTGGAAAAGCTGACTGAAGGAAAGTCGTATTTGACCATGTCTTGCTTTTTAGATGAGTTTGCTGGTGGAGCGCACGGAATATCTATACTGCGCGGCGCAACATTCCGTAAGTCGGACGGCCGCCGCATAGGGTGGGACGTTTTCAAAACCAGTTCTGATGCATTTCAGAAACTGATGAGTGACTCGCTGAAAGTTTACTTCAATGTGAAAACCGATAAAGAACTTGCCGACGTTTTGATGATTCCAAATCCAGAAGGGCCTGTTCCACTGCCACATTGTGGGCCACTTTTCACGAAAGAGGGTGTTCTGTTCCAGTATCAGTCCTACGAAATATGTTGTTATGCTGATGGGCAGCCCAACTTTGTGATTCCGTACAAGGCTCTCATGCCTTTCATGATGGAAACCGCAAAACGACTGTTGCAATAGTTCGGCTCATCGTTTCGACCCATTTTTCAAATAATAAAAACGCCACGCTTCCGATTCCTATAATCAGGGGCGTGGCGTTGTTTATGGGGTGAGTCAAGATCCTTTGCTCTCAAGGAGCGAGGAGGCTCAGCGTGGTCAATAGCAGAAGGCTTCGAGCGAATAGAGATAGATGGTGGCGGCGGGGATGGCGAGCAGGGCACTGTCGAAGCGATCGAGCATACCGCCATGTCCTGGCAGGATATTGCCGCTGTCCTTGATGCCGAGTTGTCGCTTAAAGAGGCTCTCCACGAGATCACCCCAAGTGCCGAATACGCATACTGTGAGTGCAAGTCCCATCCACTGGAGCACCGTCATGTTACCACCAAAGGCTGTTTTCAATAGTACGGCTGCAATGAGACAGAACACTCCGCCACCGATGCTTCCCACCCAACTCTTATTGGGAGAGACACGCTCGAAGAGTTTTGCAGGGAAACGCTTGTGGAGCAGGCTTCCGCAGCAGTATGCTCCAGTGTCGCTCGTCCAGATGAAGATGAAAACACTCAGCGGGAGTATCCAATACTTCGTACTGTCCCCGC
>CAUSYJ010000067.1:0-8193 GCA_963535845.1 uncultured Alloprevotella sp. | reverse complement strand
GAATAGAATACAATAAAGAAAAGAAATATGAAGAAGATGCATTCTCTTTTGTTGATATTGGTAACCTCCTTGTTAGTAGGCTGCGGAACAACATCAACGGTACCTCTCACTGGGCGCAAACAGAACTTACTCGTTACGGACGCACAAGTGCTGGCGTTGAGTAATCAGCAGTACAAAGAATATATGAGCAAAGCCATACCTTCCACCAATAAGCAGAACACAGAAATGGTGAAACGCGTAGGAAACAGACTGGCCACTGCTGTTCAGAATTACCTCATACAGAATGGCCGTGCGGAGGAGATAAAAAACTACGCTTGGGAGTTCAACCTCGTCCAGGACAAGAACGTCAATGCGTTCTGTATGCCTGGCGGAAAAATTGTGGTGTATGAAGGTCTACTGCCATACACCAAAGATGAAGCATCACTGGCCATTGTTTTGGGACACGAGATAGCCCACGCTGTGGCGCGCCATAGTGCCGAGCAAATGTCGAAGCGCATGAAAGCACAATATGGTGCAACAGCGTTGAGTGCCATCTTGGGCGCAACAACCAACAGCTCTTGGCAAACGTTGGGTAACGAAGTTTTCGGATTCGGCGCCAATAGCGTGCTGCGCAAATTCTCCCGCAACCACGAGAGCGAAGCCGACTACATGGGACTTATCTTTGCTGCCATGGCTGGCTACGACCCCACGGTGGCGGTGGCCTTTTGGCAACGCATGGCTGCAAGCGGAGGTAGTAAGCCCGCTGAATTCTTCTCTGATCACCCCTCTGATGAACATCGTATTTTGGCCATTCAGAAGGATTTGCCAGAGGCGTTAAAATACTACAAGCCACAACAACATACTTCAGCTTCTGCCTTTTCTGTGTCCACTCCTCAACACAACCAAACTACACCTGGTGCAGCGAAGAAGAAGCAGACCACAAAGAAACGTCGATAAACTTTTGGGACACTGATTCGTCCATTTCTCGTTTTTTTTCGTCCCTCGTCACGGACGTTTTGTTCTTAAAAAAACTCTCATGCAATATAAGTGGAACTACGTGAAGCCATCGCCGGAAGCAACGGCCGAAGCTGAAGAAGTAGCCCAACGTGCGGGAATTCACCCCGTCTTTGGGAAACTTCTCCTCGATCGTGGCATTCGGGAGCCGCAAGAAGTAAAGCGTTTCTTCAAGCCCCAACTAACGGATCTTTACGACCCGTTTTTGATGAACGATATGCAGCGGGCTGTTAGCCGACTCAACGATGCTATAGCTCGCAAGGAACGCGTCATGATCTACGGCGATTATGACGTTGATGGCTGTACGGCTGTGGCTCTCGTTTATAAATTCCTCCTCCAGTATTATGCCAATCTCGACTACTATATCCCCGATCGCTACGAAGAGGGATATGGCATTTCGAAGAAAGGTGTGGACTTCGCCTACGAAACGGGCGTGAAACTCATCATCGTGTTGGACTGTGGTATCAAGGCTGTTGAGGAAATTGCTTACGCCAAGGATTTGGGTATCGACTTCATTATCTGCGACCACCACGTGCCCGATTCAGTGCTGCCTCCCGCCGTTGCCATTCTGAATCCAAAGCGCACCGACAACCACTACCCTTACGATCACTTGAGCGGCTGCGGCGTAGGCTTCAAGCTGATGCAGGCATTCGCCGTTAGCAATGGTATCGAGTTCAACAAACTGATGGAATTGCTCGACCTCTGCGCCGTATCCATCGCTTCCGATATTGTGCCCATCATGGGAGAGAACCGAATTTTAGCGTGGCATGGTCTGCGCCGTCTCAATTCCAATCCCTCCGTTGGTTTGCAAGCCATCATCGAGGTGTGCGGTCTGAGCGAGCGCGAACTAACGCTGAATGATATTATCTTCAAGATAGGACCGCGCATCAATGCAAGCGGACGTATCCAAAACGGCAAAGAAGCTGTTAAACTCTTGGTGGAACAGGACTATTCGGCAGCAGTAGAGATGGCAGAGCGCATCAACCTCTTCAATGAGATGCGCAAGGACATCGACAAACAAATGACGGAACAAGCCGTCAACCACGTCAAAGAAATGCCCGATCTCGAAGAACGCAAGAGCATCGTAGTCTTTAATAAAGAATGGCACAAAGGCGTTATCGGTATTGTGGCTTCACGCCTCACCGAACAGTACTATCGTCCCGTTGTGGTGCTCACAGAGAGTGAGGGCGTAGCCACTGGTTCGGCGCGCTCGGTATCGGGTTTCGATGTGTATGGAGCTGTGCGTAGCTGTGCCGACTTACTGGATAATTTTGGCGGTCATACTTACGCTGCCGGACTTTCTATGCGCGTGGAAAATGTACCCGAATTTGCCCGTCGCTTTGAGGAATATGCTGAAAACCACATTCTCGATGAACAAATGGAAGCTACGCTCGAGGTCGACGCCGTGCTCGACTTCAGCGACATCACGTTCGACTTCTACCGACAGTTGCGCAAGTTTGCCCCGTTCGGGCCTGATAATGCTCGCCCCACCTTTTGCACCCATCGTGTCTACGATTATGGCACGAGCAAGGTGGTGGGACGTGGGCAAGAACACATCAAGCTGGAACTTGTCGACAATAAGAGCAATACGGTGATGAATGGTATTGCTTTCGGACAGAGTAGTCAGGCGCGCTACATCAAGACGAAGCGCGCTTTCGACATCTGCTATTCCATCGAAGAGAATACGCACAAGCGTGGCGAGGTGCAATTGCAGATTGTCGACATCAAACCTTGCGAATGAAAAAACAAGTGCCTCCTTCTCCCTCCCATTCTGAGAACGATAACTCACAACTCCCCGAATGGGCGAATGCCGCAGCAGCACCTCTTCCCTCAAAGGAAGATGAGGAGGGAGGCATACTCCCCTCGTCCAACATTCCCCTACCCGAACACTTTCAAGAAACGCCTACCCATAGCATCCCCTCCCCCTCCGCTCAGGAGGAGAGAGAGCGGATTTTGTCGTCTCCCTCAGCCATTCTTTCCCACTATTGGCACTACCCCGCTTTCCGCGGCATCCAGTTGCCCATCATAGAGAGCATCCTATCTGGTCACGACACACTGGGACTTATGCCCACGGGCGGTGGAAAGAGTATCACCTTCCAAGTGCCAGGGCTGGCAATGGAGGGCACTTGCTTAGTGGTTTCTCCCCTTATTGCACTGATGAAAGACCAGGTGCAGAACCTGCGCCGGAGAGGCATAACGGCCGCCGCCATCTATACGGGTCTTTCTCACGATGAAGTACTCCAGGTGTTGGACAACACTATTTTCAACGCCTATAAGTTTCTGTATGTTTCGCCCGAACGCCTTGGCACGAAGCTCTTTCAGCAGAAACTTGCTCATATGCACATTTCCTTTATCACCGTTGACGAAGCCCACTGCATCTCCCAGTGGGGATACGATTTTCGTCCCTCTTATCTCCAGATTGCCGAGGTGCGCAAATTGTTGCCCGATGCTCCCGTACTGGCCCTTACGGCAACGGCCACTCCCGAGGTTGTCGATGACATCTGCGCCCAGTTGGCATTCCGCCCCGATAGCGAAGTGCATCGCATGAGCTTTGCGCGGGATAATTTGGCATACGTCGTGCGCCGCACCTCTGATAAATTCCAAGAACTCCTCCACATTCTCAACAGCGTCCCTGGCAGCGCCATCGTTTACGAGCGCAGCCGAAAGGGCACAGCCGAAACGGCCAAGGCTCTCAATGAAGTGGGCATCCGCGCGCTCTACTACCACGCGGGGTTGACCAATGTGGATAAAGATGTGCGGCAGAAGGCATGGCAGGACGACGACACGCGCGTCATGGTAGCTACCAACGCCTTCGGTATGGGTATCGACAAGCCCGATGTGCGCATAGTAGTTCACATGGATTTACCGGATTCCATCGAGGCTTATTTTCAGGAGGCGGGACGAGCAGGACGCGATGGGAAAAAGGCGTATGCTGTACTCCTATACAACAATACCGACCATGGCAAACTCTCACGGCGCGTGCCCGAGACGTTCCCTGAGAAAGACTATGTGCGGGAGGTTTACAACAAACTGGCTTATTTTTTTCAACTGGCTGTGGGCGATGGCTTCAATGTGAGGTATGAATTCAATCTCGACAAGTTTTGCTTGCGCTTCCATTGTTTCCCCGTTCCCGTTGTCAGTGCCCTCAACCTCCTCATGCGAGCAGGCTATCTCCACTATGAAGAAGAGAGCGAAAGCACCTCACGCGTGCAGATGCTCGTGAATCGGGAGGAACTGTACCACATTCGCGACTATCCCGAAGGCAACGATGTACTCAAGGCTCTCCTGCGCGATTATAGCGGTCTTTTTTCCGATTATGTCAATATCGAGGAAAAACGCTTGGCGATGGATTCAGGATGGTCGGAACATGAGGTGTATGAGATTCTGAAAGGACTCACGCGCCGCCGTATCCTCCATTATATCCCGCGCAAGAAAACGCCCTATATCACTTTCCTCCAACGCCGTGTGGAGGGAAAGGATATTGTCCTCTCACCTGAAGTCTACGACAAGCGCAAAGCCGTCTATGAAGCGCGTATCAATAGTATGCTCAACTATGCGGCACATTCTGATACCTGCCGCAGCCGCTATCTGCTCCACTATTTTGGAGAAGAACAAACGGCCGACTGTGCACAGTGTGACGTATGCCTTGAGCGTGTAGCGCTCCTCAAAAATACGCCTCATCTGGAGGCGCACATCCTCAACATCCTTGCCGACAGCCGCCCTCATCGCCTTGCCGAACTGCAAGATGCGCGCTTCCGTGCTGAAGACCTCGCGGCAACTCTCGAACAACTTGTTGAGGAAGAACGCATCACTTACCATAACGGCCGCTTCCGACTCAATGCGGAAGCACAATAGCACGCTCTCCAACGAAGATTTCAGCCACAAATCATCCTCTAACCTTTTACGCCAGAAGCCACCCACAGCACCTACTTCTGCTCCGCCGTCTCCCCCTCACAGATATCCTTATTGCGTTTAAGAATACAATAAGGATGTCAATTGATAGCCTTATTGCGTCAGCCGACACCCTTATTGCGTCAGGACATAGAATAAACCTATCCGCACAAGCCCTTATTGTGTTCACACCCACTGCGATGTAACGTGTTCACCCACTGTCCCCGGCGGGGACACACCATGCGTAACCGCGGGTGATGCCCAAAGGGCGAACCCGTGGGAAAGGGATGCACAAACCTCCGACGCAGGAAGCGTCGCACAGCACCCACTCTCCTCCCAGGATTTTATTTTTCTGCTGTCACGTTGTCACGCTTTGAGCATAACCGATTGATAATGTATTTATTGCAGGCGTGACGACGCGTGACAACGGTGTGACAACAAAAAAAGTTGTTGTCACGCGCTTAAGCTCCTCTCTATCAGCACATTCCCTTCCTCTGTGACAACGTGACAACAAAATCGAGTTTTTTCTATAGGAGGAGAGATAGATAATACTCCCTCTACGCTTTCAGTGCGACGCTTCCTGCGTCGGAAGTTAGTGCTGCCACCTGTCCACGGGTTCTCCCTCACCATAGTTCGGGCATCACCCGCGGTTACGCATGGTGCGCCTCCGCCGGAGGCGTGAGATACTTTGCTTTGCTGCGGCTGTGGTGGGAGAGGAAGACTTTTGTGAGTGCCCAACAGTCCTTGGCTGGAGGCGTAAGATAGTCTGTATTACTGTGGTCGCGGTGGAATATATGACAAAAAATCTGCAACACCCAAAGGGGTATTGCAGATAGAGGGTTATTGTATAAGCCGCTATTTGCGGAGAATTGCGGAAGTGGGTAATGGCTATTTGCGGAGAATCTTCTGCGTAGTGCCATTGCTCATGCGAACGATGTTCAGCCCGCGCTGCAATTCGTTGAGTCTTTTTCCGTTAGTAGAGTAAATCGCCTGGATGCTCGCATTGCCATCAGTGGTGGCCGTAGCAACTCCCGTACTTCCTTTCTTAATGAAATATCCAGTAGTGGGATTTGCCATTGAAACATCCACATTGTTTTCATTATAGGGTACTGCACCTTTGAGTTTCCTACAGCCATAGAACATTTCATCAGAAACTCCGCACGCCCAAGCGTCATTGCAATAAATGGTTTGCAGGGCGGCACAACCTTTAAACATATACATCATTGCCTTTACCTTCTTCGTATCGAAGTGGGAAAGGTCGAGCTTAGAAAGTTTCTCACAACCATAGAACATAGCACTCATATCCGTTACCGCAGATGTATTAAAATTCGAAAGATTGAGGTCAGTAAGAGCCGAACAAGAATTAAACATATCGGACATCTCTTTCACATTCTTTGTATCGAAGTTGGAGATATTGAGCGTGGTGAGCTTTCCGCAACTGGCAAACATAGAAGACATTGTGGTCACGGCCGATGTATTGAAGCTTGAAAGGTCGAGACTGGAGAGGCTTCCACAATAGGAGAACATGGCATTCATTTCCGTCACCTCAGAGGTGTTGAGGTTCTCCAGTCCTTTGATTTCTTTCAGATTAGGGAAGTATAGGAACCAGCGATCCGTTGCTGTTGGGCGAAAGTCCTTGAACGAAGCATCGAAGACCGCCTTGAGCACCTTTGCTTCAGGTTCATCCCACGTTCCAGTCCAAGCGTGATACGTGTTGTAATTTTCATCCTCTTTCTCCTGCTCTATCCCCCACACAGTGCCTGCGCGAGAAGCTCTCTGAGTATCGTAGTAGAACGTGAGAGTTGTTTCATCACTGCTTTTCACCACATATGCTTCTTTGCTCTGAGCTTGAGCTGACAGAGGAAACACGAATAAAGCCATAACTCCAGCGAGGAACACAGCACAAATGTTTATTATTTTTTGTTTTATCATAATGCTCGCTTTTTCAAGGGAACTAGTTAGGTTATTGAGATTAGAGTAGTTTTACTTAACCACTATAACGCCGTTTTCCGTAGTTTGCAAACGAGGTTTGCTCTTCTGAACAACGGGATGTTGCTTTTGCGGCTTTTGCGATTTGGAGGCTTTGCGACGAGCAGAAGCAGAAGCAGAACGCCTTACGACGTGAGAAGCTTGTGGACGTGACTGAGTTTTGGGTGTTTCTTCGCTATTTTCTGCTTTCGCCTTGTTGAAGGGAACGAAAGTTTTTTCCATTCGGGAGTATTGAGGATACTTTGGATCCGTAACAATTCGCTCATAATAGATACCATCATCAGTTATTGTTGTATCAGCCACAACCCATCCGTCTTCGTAACGAGTGCGCTTTGATATTTTCCCATCTCTCTCAAAGGTATAATGCATCCCGTGGAACTCATCATTCTGATAAGTGGCGATGATATAAACAGGTGGTTTATCATGGGAATCTTCCGGTTCGTAGTATTTCACGTATTTACCTTCTTTCTTACCATTGCGATATTCGGTGATACTGCTCACAATGTTGTAGAAATTATAACGAATGAGTTTTCCGTCTTCTAATCCGTTCTTATAGTCGCACTCTTCAATCAGATCTCCTTCTTTAGTATAAACTTTCCAATGTCCTTCAAATTTTCCCGTTTTTTTGTCTTTGAATCCCGTGGCGCAGATTTGCCCATTAGGATATCGCTCTTCGAATTTCTTGATTTGGGCTTCAGCCGAAAGCGAGAGGAAAAGCAAGAGGAACAGAAATACTTGTTTCATTTTGTAGAGAGTTTATATTCAGTGGGAAAAACGTACAGATTCTGACATTTGCCGTCCGCTAAATCAAAGCTATAGCAATAGGCGTCGTTCGACTTATTCCGATAAGTGGTTTCCACTCTCACCCAAATTTTCTTATTATTACGGGCAGCAGGGCCTACTCTGAGACATTCGTCAAGAGGCTTCGTCCAAACAATCTGACCATCAGTGCGGCGCAACTGAAACACGGTGTTGGCATCCTCAGCAATCGTTGGCATGTAGGCCAGGAGAATGTAGCTGGCATCTTGATAGATAATAGCGGTATGGAAAGCCACAAAGGGGGCAGAGATTGGCGCATAGTTCATAAGGCGGTGGTCGCTGTTCCAAGTGTTTTCCATATCTTCGGAGAAATAATAAGAGTCCTGCGGATCACCTATATGGAATTTGGTATGAATTTTCCACAATCGGTTCTTCTTTTTATTCTCTGTACGCTGCAACCAATAGTAGACACTATCGCGCACTTCGCCTTGCAGCGCTGAAGGAGGCAGCGTTCTAGCATACTCGAAAGCTTCTTTGGTGTAGAGTCGGTCAGTGCCGGGG
>CAUSYJ010000066.1:0-8308 GCA_963535845.1 uncultured Alloprevotella sp. | reverse complement strand
CTATGAGTCTGTGCGCACGAGTGAAAGCACAAACTTTTACAGTAGGACGAGCGACCGTAGTTTCCACGCTTCATTCCAACTTAGTCTGCGTTGGAGATTTGGCAAATTAAAAGCAGAAGAGTATAAAGTTGAAGAACATTATGAACATGAAGATATAAAAAGAACTTATGACGAATAAATATATATAGACCACATAATTACTAGTGAAGCAAATCGGCTGAGGAATCAACATGATCCTTTTGTTAGAAATGGATGTATGGGATTGTGCTTGTTTTTATTTAACATGTACGAATTGACAGCAAATATAAAATATTACAATTTAGCACAAAATTTTCTAAGAACACTAAAATCTCTCGGCTTTTGTTTATGTGCGACACCGCTGGTGTCGGAGATCAGAAATGTTTCTTCTCCCGTGGGTGATGCTCGAGCGAGGGCGAGGGAGAACCCGTGGGGAAGTGGACAGAGAGGACTCCGCCGCAGGAAGCGGCGCACTGCAAGCGTGGAAGGACAAAAACAATCACGCAGAGAGCGCGGGAATTGCTTCTCTTCTCTACCAGCGAAAACATAAAATTTGTTGTCACGTTGTCACGGAAGAGATAACGCGTTGATATACAATAAGTCAAGTGTGTGACAATGAGTTTTTTTGTTGTCACACTGTTGTCACGCGTTGTCACACTTATAATGTCTGTATTTTCAATGAGTTACATTCAATGTGTGACAACGTGACGACGTGACAACAAAAAATAACATCTGGGGAGAAGGGAGAATTGGCCTATATTCAGCCTTCTCTCTTACTTTCGCAACTACGATAAGGGCGTCGGCTGACGCAATAAGGATGCCAGCTGACAGCCTTATTGTATTCGCAAACGCAATAAGGATATTTACGCTCAAGTCTTTGAGATACTATCAAATCTCTACTTGTGATGGCAATTTCCTTGTTCTGCCGACCCATTATGGAATAGAAAAATGCGGAAATCTTTTTGAGGGATTTCCGCATTTTTATTTTGTTGAGCGATGGAAGGGAGGGCTTATTTGCGCTCCTCAATCCATTTGCGAGCATTCACGAAGGCTTCCACCCAAGGAGTGACCTCGTCGGCGCGGCGTGGCTCGGGATAAGTGCCACACTGCCAGGGGAAGCAAGAGCGTTCGAGGTGCGGCATCATGGCCAGGTGGCGACCATCAGCAGAGCAGATACCCGCCACGCTATAATCGCTGCCGTTGGGATTGCCGGGGTACTCGTCGTAGCTATACTTCAGGACAACGTTGTATTTGTCCTCTGCTTCGGGCAGGGCAAACTTGCCTTCGCCGTGTGCCACCCAGATGCCGAGGCGGTCGCCGCTGAGACTGCCAAACATCACGCTGCGGTTGGTCGGGACAGTGACGCCGAGGAAAGCACTCTCAAACTTGTGGCTGTCGTTGTGAAGCATACGGGCGCGGTGCTTGTGTTCGGGGTTGATGAGGTTGAGTTCCACCATCAATTGGCAACCGTTGCAAACGCCTAAGCTCAAGGTATCTTCGCGGGCATAGAAGCGATCGAGCGCTGCCTTTGCTTTGGGATTGAAGAGGAAAGCTCCCGCCCAGCCTTTCGCCGAGCCGAGCACATCGGAGTTGGAGAAACCGCCGCAGAACACAATCATGTTGATATCGTCGAGGGTTTCGCGGCCGCTGATGAGGTCGGTCATCATCACGTCCTTTACATCGAAGCCTGCCAGATATAAGGAGTAGGCCATTTCGCGCTCACCGTTCGTACCTTTCTCGCGGATGATAGCAGCGCGGATGCCCGTAGGCGTGCGGCGTTCGGGCGTGATGCCGAGGCTCTCAAATGTGCCCTTCCAGTTGGGCTGAACAATGTTAAACTCAATCGGTTGTTGCTTGTAGTTTTCATAACGTTTACGCGCACAGCCGTTGAAACTCTGTTTTGTGTCGAGGATATAGGACGTTTCGTACCAAACATCGCGGAGGTAGTCGATACCAAACTGATAAGTAGCACCATCCTTTGTGGCTAAAATGTGGCGTTCATCAGTGGGTTGTCCCAGTTTGACGTATGCCACGCCGGCTTCGTCGAGCACTTTCTTAAAGGCCGCCTTGTTGGCGTTGCTCACCTGCACCACCACACCCGGATTCTCGGCGAAGAGCACCTTGATGAGGTCGTCGCACTTGAAGTTGTCGAGGTCTATCTCAAGTCCGCCCTCCGTGTTGGCAAAGCACATCTCAAGCAAGCAGGTGATGAGACCGCCCGCACTAATGTCGTGACCCGCCACGATGAGGCCTTTCTCCACCAATTGCTGAACGGCGTTGAAAGCATCGCGGAAGTATTCGGGATTCTTCACCGTGGGCACATCGCTACCCACCTTCTTCAGCGTTTGGGCAAAAGCCGAACCGCCGAGGCGCATGTCGTCGAAACTGAAATCAATGTGATAGAGCGAAGTCTTCGGGTTGTTCTGAACAACGGGGGAAACCACTTTGCGAACATCGCTCACCTCGCCGCCAGCACTCACGATGACCGTACCCGGAGAAATGATTTTCTCACCATTGGGGTATTGCTGTGAGAGCGAAAGACTGTCCTTACCCGTGGGCACATTGATTTGCAGCGCGCAACAGAAGTCGGACAGAGCCTGCACGCCTTCGTAGAGACGAGCATCCTCGCCCTTCTGTGAGCGGCAAGGCCACATCCAGTTGGCCGAGAAGGAAACGCTGTCGAGTCCCTCAGACAGAGGTGCCCACACGATATTGGTGAGCGATTCGGCCACAGAGAGTACACTGCCCGCAGCAGGGTTGGCCAGTCCGGCTTGCGGCGCATGGCCCAGCGCAGTTGCGATACCCTTACGGCCGCGGTAGTCGAGAGCCACCACGCCGCAGTCGCTCAACGGCAGTTGCAGTTCGCCCTGACATTGCTGGCGCGCAATCTTGCCCGTTACCGAACGGTCCACTTTGTTAGTGAGCCAGTCCTTGCAAGCCACCGCCTCCAACTGGAGTACGTTGTTGAGATATTCGTTGAGATGACGCACCTCGTAGGTGGCATCTTCGTAGTGGCGAACAACAGTTTCGTCCACCATGACCGTCTTCGGCGAATGGCCAAACATTTGAGCCACATCAAGGTCGAACGGACGAACGCCGTCGGCCTGCAAGAAGCTGAAATGAGCATCGCCCGTAGTCTCGCCCACCACATACATTGGGGCGCGTTCGCGTTCCGCAATCTTGCGCACGTGTTCGAGGTGTTTCTGGTCGATGAGGAGGCCCATGCGCTCCTGGCTCTCGTTGGCGATGATTTCCTTAGCCGAGAGTGTTGTGTCGCCAATGGGGAGTTTCGCCATGTCGATTTGTCCGCCACATTCTTCCACCAATTCGGAGAGACAGTTCACATGACCTGCCGAGCCGTGGTCGTGGATCGAAACAACAGGGTTTACCTCTTCTTCGCAAAGCGCACGGACAAGGTTGTTGGCGCGCTTCTGCATTTCGGGATTAGCTCGCTGAATGGCGTTGAGTTCTATACCGGAGGAGTAGCGACCCGTATCAACGGAGCTGACACTACCGCCGCCCAAACCGATGCGATAATTGTCGCCACCGACAACCACCACTTTGTTGCCTTTCTCCGGCGTGCCTTTGAGGCAATCTCGCTTGGTACCGTAGCCCACACCGCCGGCCAACATAATTACTTTGTCGTAGCCGTATTTCTCATTGTTTTCCTGATGCTCAAAAGTAAGCACCGAACCCGCAATCAGCGGTTGGCCGAATTTGTTTCCGAAGTCGGAAGCACCATTCGAAGCCTTGATGAGGATTTGTTCGGGCGTCTGATAGAGCCATTGGCGCACGGGGAGCACATCCTCCCAGGGGCGACCGCCATCCAGGTGCGGGTAGGCCGTCATATAAACAGCCGTACCGGCCAAAGGCCAAGAACCAACGCCACCGCCCATACGGTCGCGGATTTCTCCACCCGTTCCTGTGGCAGCACCATTGAAGGGTTCCACGGTTGTGGGGAAGTTGTGAGTTTCGGCCTTGAGAGAAATGACACTCTCAATGTCGCGAATGATGAAATAATCGCTTGTGGAATGGTCTGCTGGTGCAAACTGTTCCACAACAGGGCCTTTGGCAAATGCCACGTTGTCCTTGTAGGCCGAGATAATTTTATGCGGATTTTCCTTTGTTGTCTTTTTGATGAGGTTGAAGAGCGACGATTCGCGCTCCTTTCCGTCGATGATAAACGTACCTCCGAAGATTTTGTGGCGGCAGTGCTCGCTGTTGATTTGGGCAAAACCGAACACCTCCGAGTCGGTAAGTTTGCGTCCCAGTTGTTCTTCCACGTGGTGGAGGTAGCCAATCTCTTCGGGGCTGAGCGCCAAACCTTCCTGCTCATTGTAGGCTTCGAGATTTTCCACATACTCAATGGGCGCGGGCTGGTGATGAATGGTGAAGATGTCCTGGTTGAGGCCTTCGTAGAGCCGCTGAAGCATCGGGTCGTGGTCGGCATCCTTGCCTGTCACGGGGAAGTACTCCTCTATACGAGAAATGCCGCGGAGACCCATATTCTGAGTAATCTCTACGGCATTCGTACTCCACGGTGTGACCATTTCGCGGCGCGGCCCAACATATTGGCCCGTCAGGTTTTCGCCTGATAGCACTTCGGCGTCGCCATAGAGCCAGCAGAGTTCGTTCACTTCGTCAGGCGTGAGCTTGTGATCCACATCGGTGGCAATCACGCTTTTTTCCTTTGTTCTGAAAAAAAGAATCATAGGGGATGATGATTTTGAAATTGCAGCAGCGAAGTTACGACGACTTTAGCGCACCTCAAAACTTTCCTTCATTAAAATTTCGCTTAGCTCCTCAACGAGGGAAAAATCTCTCGCTTCTGTCCTTCCTGGCAGTTGTTGTGTTTGTCCTTTGTGCCTTAATTTCTGCCGAGCAGGATTAGACATTTGCTGCCTTTTTGCTGAAAAAATCGAGACAAAAAGGTGAGTCAAAGTGATATAAATTGTATTTTTGCCGTCCATACTATGCTCATGATGGAACAAAAAGAGAAAATTCTCACAGAGGCAAATATGCTCGTAGCTACCGCGAAGGAAGAGCTTCGGTGGTGGGCGATGTCGGCCGTTTACAACCGCTCGATGAAAGTCAAACAGATGCTGGACTGTTGGGGCGTTGAGAACTTTGTGCCGATGAAGACTGTGGTGCGCACTTACGCTGGACGAAAAACGCGCCAGCGCATTCCCGCCATCAGCAACCTCATCTTTGTGCGTGCCTCGGAGGTGCGTATGCAGGAAGTGAAGGAGTGCAGTCGCATCTTGCAGTATCTCTGTATGCGACAGGACGGGCGCAATCGGCGCATCATCGTACCCGATGAGGATATGGCCGCTTTCCAGCGAGTGGCAGGAGCAGAGGAGGAAGTGCTCTACTTCCGTCCGGAGGAAATCGACTTTGAGCGCGGCGATCGCGTGCGTATCCACGGTGGCGACTTCGATGGTGTGGAGGGCATCTTCGTAAAGGTGCAGGGTAAGCGCAATAAGATGGTGGTGGTCACAATCCCCACGCTCGTTTCTGTTGCCACACTTACTTTCGCGCCCGAACTGCTGGAGAAAATCTAAACAGCTCGCATCTCTGTGTGCAGCTGCCTTTTCCCTGATTTTATCATTTTAATACTCGGAATAGTCCGACTGGTCAACCAGTCGGATGTTTTTTATTTATCGCCCGATTGTTTGACAATCTGCTTTCTCCTTCTGGCGCGTGAAATTGTGGCTTTTACTGCTGAAAGGGCTTTAGTTATTTTCCCCTCCGATGTTTTTCTGGAAAAATAACTTTGAAAAACTGCTCTACAACACAAAATTGGCGATTTTTCTCTTAAATACTTTATTCTGTCTCCTTCTGCAGTGTGAAAATGCAATAAGGCTGTCAGCTGACAGAATAAGGGCGTCAGCTGACACAATAAGGAAGTCAGCCGACAGCCTTATTGTATCTGCGAACATCCTTATTGTGTCCTTTGCTCCATAGGAGAATAGGAGAGAAACTCTTATGGAGTTTTGGAAAAGAAGCGATTCTCGGCTTCGTAAAATAAGAATCTGCTTGACAATTACGGAGGCGCTGATTGTTCTCTTTCAATGTTTCTCCAGCAAGTGGAGCAGCTCTGGGGGAGGGATAAAGAAATCCCCTTCTTTCCTTTGCGAAAAGAAGGGGAGGGGGAATGTTTTATTTCCTATCTCGAATCTCGTCGAGCGTGATAAGGCCATTCACTACGGCGTAAATAGTAAGGCCGGAGATGGAATGAATGTCGAGTTTTCGGAATATGTTCTTGCGGTGGGTCAGGACTGTATTGACAGAAATGAAGAGTTTGTCCGCAACGTCCTTGTTGCTCATGCCGCGCGCAATACAAATGACAATTTCGCGTTCGCGTTCGGAGAGTGCCTCATCGTTCTCGTTCTTCTGGATCGGCTGTCCCTTGGTTCGTTCCATCAAGAGTTCTACAGCAGGGAGGAAAAGGTCGTTTTCAACGCCGCGATGTAGCTGGAGATCCTCTTCACAGTTGAAGAGATCGAAAAGAACCATGTTGAGCAGTTCGTTAGGCCCGTCGCCTTTGTAGTATTTAATGATGAGGTTCTTTAGTTCTTGTAGTTTGTGGTTGAAGTTCTCGTTGGAGCGAGCAAACTGCAAAAATTGTGTGTCGGAAATAGAGCCACCCTGCAACAATCGGTCTACACTCTTGAACATCTTGTTGTTCTCTGCCTCCATGTGGTGGCGAACGTCGCGCATGAACTCATCGAAGAATTGAAGGATGAGGAAAGCCACTTCGTTGGCATCGGAGCAGTTGATAGAACTCACCAAGCGTCGGCGAATGTCAGGGAGTTGGAAATCGAGGAAATAGGAGTGGGCACGCTTGAGATAGTCCGTAAGGGCAGCCGCGCTAACTTTATCTACATAATAAGAGGCTACTTCTGGCCCCACTTTAACGTAGTTGGCCACGGCCAAGAACGTAGTGACATCGACATTACTCTCCTTGCACACTTCGCGCACATTTTTCTCGCCGAAGCCCAGAGGTATTCCGAAGCGACTTAGCATCTGGAAGAGATGGTGTTCGTCGCACAGAACGTCGTACATACGGTCTGCTTCTTTATAACTATCTTTCATTGTTTTTCCTTTTGAAAAGCTATGTTGGCAAAGTTAGGAATTTATCGCGTAGTAGTCACTATATTTTATTGTCTTAGTGTGTAAAAAAGATGGAAAAAGGCATGTTTCGGCAGCATTAAGCTGTTTTTTGTCCCTATAAATAAGGATTTCGAGCGCGTAAGTAAAAGCGTAACTTTGCCGGCAAAATAAAATAACAATTTAAAATGAAGCATAAAAAACTGCTGCTCGGCGCGTTGGCTTTTCCGTTAACAGCCAGCGCGGGCATTATGGAGGACACTCCTGTGGATACTTCGCGGGTGTACGATATTGAGGAAGCCATCGTTGTGGCTTCTCCCAAAGAGCACACGGCTTTTCGACATCAGCCCATCTCGGCTTCCGTGTTTGGCACAAAGGAGATGGCGCACCACCGCATTGAGGCCGTGAAGAATCTCTCGGCTTTTGCGCCCAATGTGTATATGCCCAACTATGGTTCGCGCTTCACGAGTGCCATCTATGTGCGCGGTGTGGGTTCGCGCATCAATACGCCCGCCGTGGGACTTTATGTTGACAATATCCCCTTTGCTGATAAAGCCTGCTACGACTTTTCTTTTCTCGACATTGACCGTATCGACCTCCTGCGCGGACCGCAAGGAACGCTCTATGGGCGCGGTTCGATGAGCGGTTTGATGCGTGTGTTCACGGCCGATCCCTCGCAACACAACGGCACGACCGTACGCTTGGGGACTTCTGGACCAGATACGGGGCGGCGCATCAGTGCCACCTCTTTTCTTCACCCTGCTCCAGGGCTGGACATCTCGCTGAGCGGACTCTATGCGGGGAGTGCAGGTTTCTTCCGCAATACGACGACAGGGCGCAAGGCCGATGGCAGCAACGAGGGAGGAGGTCGCTTTCGAGCTGTTTGGCGCGCCAACGAACGCCTGCGGTTCGATTTTAGTTCGGCTTATTTTTATAGTGATGAAGATAGTAATCCTTACTTCTATCTCGGTTCAACCACCAGCTCTGAGCCTTATCCTCATCTCCTCAACAGTCTTTCCCAAAACCGCCAAAGCAGCTATCGCCGCGGACTCTTTCATGCAGGACTCAACGTAGAGTACAAAGCCAAAAAGTTTACCTTTTCAGCCATCACTTCCTACCTCCATCTCCGCGACCGCTTGTTTATGGATCAAGACTACGTCCGTGCGGACATCTTCTCCCT
>CAUSYJ010000065.1:0-8380 GCA_963535845.1 uncultured Alloprevotella sp. | reverse complement strand
ACTCACCAAAGAGAAGGCTACAACCACTACTCCTACAATAAATTGAATGATGAAGCCCAACAAAATAATCTTCATAAAGGGATGCTTATTGAAGAGCGCACTGGCAAACATATTTAAGGCTATCCCGTTGAGAATAGAGAGAAATATATACAACGTTGGAACTATGCTCGGAAAAGTATAGCCTCCTTCATCGAAATTCATTTGAATAAATGTCAGTGTCAAAGAGGTCCAGTTCAAGAGCAAGCTGGGATAATCTTTTCCTAACATCCAACCCAAGAGTAGCCACAGACCGTCGGTGATAAGATACAGGATAATAGCAAAAAAGATATACCCAAATGTTAGGATAATAAAGCGAGAGACAAAACGCTCGGCATTGGTTGCTGGCAGCATACCTGCGGCGATACGCCCGCCCCGTGTTGTCTGGTCGGCACATAGTCCAGCACACACATAGGAGAGTCCGGAAAGAGTGATATAATAAATAAAGATATTCAAGGAGGCTGCCAGTGCCGCAGGGTTATTAGAGGAGGATACTACACCACGACCAAACCACACTACAAACATATAAAGGGAGAAGAGCACACCAAGGGTGATCATATATCCTTTTTTGTTCTGACCAAGGTCGCGCTTGATAAGCAGGCCGAGGCGCTGAAAACTGAATGATTGCATATTCGTATTGTTTAAGTTAAAAAGATTGTTCTTGACTATATTAGGATCTGCTGCCGATTCTTTCAGGCGCGCAAATGCTTCAACAAGTCTTTTTTTAGCATAAAAGCATTGAAGAGTAGTTCCAGATTGATGGGCGTATCCTTTGTTCCATCGTTCGGAACTACCACAGCCACGCCTTGCAACGAGGGCTGAGCATAGAGAGCATCATCTACGGATGCGCCCATCGGGCGGAACTCGAAAGCCAACTGCTGTGCAATCTCAGCCACGGAGGCATTGAGGAAAACTTGCGAATTGTCCATGATGATGATATGGTCGAGTAGCGAATCGATGTCGCGCACTTGGTGAGTGGAAATCACAATCGTTTGCTCCTCACTCATGTTGGAGGAAACCACCTTGCGGAAACTGCTTTTCGAAGGAATGTCCAGACCATTAGTGGGCTCATCCATCAAAATGAGACGCGCTTGCGTGGCGAGCGCAAAACTCATAAAGGCTTTTTTGCGCTGCCCCATGGAGAACTGGTCGAGGCGCAAATCATCGATGAGTTCAAAATCGGACAAACATTGCTGCAACACCTCTTGAGAGAAGCGCGGATAGAAGGGAGCGTTCAGTTTTACATAGTCGCGAAGGCATACAGCGGGCAACTCCACTTCTTCGGGTACGAGAAATATCTCGCCAATAATCTGGGGCTGATGCGCACGAGGGTTGCCGCCCATCACCTCAACCGTGCCGCCTTGTGGCTGCAACAAACCACACATTATATATAATAATGTACTCTTTCCCGTACCGTTCTTTCCGAGCAGACCATAAATGCAGCCTGGCTTTAGTGAGATGGAGAAATCCGTAAACACTGGGCGATACTTCCTCCCATAACTGAACTGAAGATTCTCGATATTTACCATAGTAGTTTGAGTATAATAGTGTACTACTTTAATATTACACTGCAAAACTAAATACTTGTTTTGAACTCTGCAACTATTTAGAGAGGTTTTTTTCAAAAAACTTTTCGCGGTACAACTGAGATGGTCTTCAACCGCGGAAAGAAAAGGGCCGCTTTCCTTGATTTTGTCTAAAAACTTCTGAATCTACGCGGCCGAGAATCGCTTGAAATCCAACTTGGAATAGAGATGCACGCAAAGAAGCATGGCAGATTCCTTCGCCCAATAAGGTTGCTGACAAATACAATAAGGCTGTCGGCCAACATCCTTATTGCGTCAGCCGACGCCCTTATTGTGCTGGCTGACAGAATAAGGAGATCAGCGGAGAAGATTCTTCTTTTCGCTCAACAAAAGCAGCAATACAGACGAACAGAATAAGGAAAGCCAAAAATTCCAACAGAAAAGCAAGAATTGAAGAGATGAAAATTTTAGATGCATACCGCTCCAATTAGAAACAAAGCTTCTTTTAACATTTAGATGAATAAGGCCGGATGTAAACAGAATAGGCAGTAAACGTAGTCATCTTTATATATACGCGCGTAGCAAATAAGACCGTCCAACCATCGAAGAAAGAAAAAAATTAGGTCGCATACGATTTTTTTCGGCAGAATACTTGCACGGTTCAAAATAAGTATGTAATTTTGCATCAGTTTTAAGATTGTAACGATTACAAATAATAAATCATGTCAAATAAGCAAGAAACATACAACTACCTCCTCAAGCACGGCATCAAGCCCAGCATCCAGCGCTTGGCAGTGATGGGCTACTTGATGGAACATCGTACGCATCCTGCTGTTGATGAGATTTACAACGCACTGAAAGCGGAAGTCCCCACCCTTTCTAAGACTACAGTTTACAACACACTGCGTCTTCTCGTGGACAACGGGGCTGCCATGATGCTCCATATTGATGAAACAAAATCTTACTTTGATAGTAACATGGAGCCTCATGCACATTTCTACTGCACACAGTGTGGGCGCATTTACGACATCCCAGCCACCACGCGACGGATGCGCAATAGCGCCGATCTTCCACAAGGTTTTTCGGTAGCAGAAACGGAGCTGACCTTCCGAGGTGTATGCCCCCACTGCGAAGAAACAAAAGCATAACATAACAATTTAAAGATTTACTACATTATGAAGAAAAAATTCGTTTGTACCGTTTGTGGCTATGTTCACGAAGGTAATGAAGCACCGGCAGAATGCCCAGTATGTCACGTTAAAGCTGACAAGTTCAAGGAAGTGAAGGACGACGAACTGAACTTCGTTGTTGAACACAAAATTGGTGTTGCAGCTGACTGCGACGAGGAGATGAAGAAAGACTTAAATGCTCATTGGATGGGTGAGTGCAGCGAAGTAGGTATGTACCTCGCTATGAGCCGCCAGGCCGACCGCGAAGGCTATCCCGAAATTGCTGAAGCCTTCAAGCGCTACGCTTTTGAGGAGGCTGACCACGCTTCAAGATTCTGCGAGCTGCTCGGCGACAATGTTTGGGACACTAAGACCAACCTCTACAAGCGTATGGTTGCAGAGTCTGGCGCATGTGAAGATAAGAACCGCATTGCTAAGCGCGCTAAGGAACTCGGCTTGGATGCTATCCACGACACAGTTCACGAAATGGCACGCGACGAAGCTCGCCACGGACGCGGCTTCGCTGGTCTCTACAAGCGTTACTTCGATAAATAAATTCCATTTGAATTCCGACGACTGCCACCTGATGTCTCACAGGTGGCAGTTTTCTTTTTCTGCTCTCCAAACACAGAACCACTATCCTCTGCCGCGCAGTGGTCATATTTATTAGGAAGAAATATTCCCCATTATGGGGAGAAATCAATATCTTTGCGAAAAATTATTGTACAACTATGGCACAAGGAAAAGTTGACGCCCTGCTGGGCATTGTCTTTGGTGACGAAGGCAAAGGAAAAGTTGTAGACTACTTCACACCGAAGTACGACGTCGTTGCACGCTTTGCAGGCGGCCCTAACGCTGGCCACACCATCATCTTCGATGGGAAAAAATTTGTTCTCCGCTCTATACCCTCGGGGATCTTTGATGAAAACAAGGTGAACATTATCGGCAACGGCTGCGTCATTGCTCCCGACCTCTTTATGGCCGAGGCAAACGAACTCGAAACAGCTGGCTACTCGCTCACAAACCGTCTACACATCAGCAAGCGCGCACATCTCATCCTGCCAACCCATCGCGTGCTCGACCGCGCTTATGAAGCGGCAAAAGGCGATGCAAAAGTGGGAACAACGGGTAAGGGTATCGGCCCAACTTATTCAGATAAAGCTGCCCGCGTGGGACTTCGCGTTGGCGACATCCTCGACAACTTCCAAGAGAAATACGACAAACTAAAAGCACGCCATATCCAAATCCTCAACGACTTACACTTCACCGACTACGACATTACGGAAGAAGAGAAGCGCTGGATGGAAGGCGTGGAATACTTAAAGAAATTCCAACTCTCCGATACTGAAATCGAAATCAACCGCCTCCTGGAAGAGGGCAAAAACGTCTTGGCAGAAGGCGCACAAGGTTCGCTCCTCGACATAGACCACGGAACTTACCCCTTCGTTAGTTCGTCGTCAACCACAGCAGGTGGTGTTTGCTCGGGTCTGGGCGTTGCTCCTCGCCATATCCATCGCGTTTTCGGCATTTTCAAAGCCTATTCCACGCGCGTTGGCTCAGGTCCGTTCCCCGTTGAGCTCTTCGACGAAACTGGAGATACTATCCGCCACATTGGCAATGAGTACGGCGCAGTCACGGGCCGCAACCGCCGCTGCGGATGGGTTGACCTTGTGGCTCTGAAGTATGCCATCATGATTAACGGTGTGACAGATCTCGTTATGATGAAGGGCGACGTGCTCGACAGCTTTGAAACCATCCGCGTGTGTACAGCTTATAAGAAAGGCAACGAACAAACCACAACGATGCCTTACGATACAGAAGGCTGGGAGGCAGTTTATGAAGATCTTCCCGGTTGGAAAACACCGCTTACCGAAATTCGTGACGAACGCGACTTCCCTGCAGCTTTCCAGTCCTATATCGACTATTTGGAACGAGAACTCAAAACGCGCATTTCTATTGTCAGCGTAGGCCCAGATCGAGAGGCAACAATCATCAGAAAGTAAAAAACGGCTCACTCCCCCATTGCGTTTCAACGCAAACGGGAAGTAGGCACCACTATAACAAGGACAGCCACAAGTTCACAAGAACTCTGTGGCTGTCCTGCTTTTCTGGCGTTCAATCGCCTTCATCCACTTTTTTGTTGTCACACTGTTGTCACGGATATAATACTTACTCTTTCAAACAGTTAAGTCCTAATCGTGACGATGTGACGACGTGACAACAAAAAACAAGTTATAGGGAAGAGAGTGTGTGCTCCTACTTATACATTCTCTCGTAGTATTCTTGATAATCTTCCCCGCTCACGTCTTCAATCCAATCATGGTGTTCGAGATTCCAGCGAATAGTTTTCTCTATGCCTACTTCAAAGGTCGTTTCGGGGAACCAACCTAAGTCGGCCTTTATTTTGGTGGGGTCTATGCCATAGCGCTGGTCGTGCCCTAGGCGATCTTTCACGAAACTAATAAGGTCGTCGTTGATCCACTCAAGGCCATCTTGGCGCTTCAACAGAACGCGGAACTGCGGATTCTCTTCCATCAAGCGGCGAATAGTGCGGATGATGATTTTCACAATCTGGATATTCTGCCGCTCATTGTGACCGCCCACGTTGTATATACTTCCATCTTTGCCCTTCGTAACCACGAGGTCGATAGCCTTACAGTGGTCTTCCACATACAGCCAGTCGCGAACATTTGTTCCTTGCCCATAAACAGGAAGTTGCTTACCCTCAAGGATATTATTGATAATCAGCGGAATCAGCTTCTCGGGGAATTGATAAGGTCCGTAATTATTGGAGCAGCGCGTAATGCTGACGGGCATTTTGTAAGTGTCATGATAAGCACACACCACGAGGTCGGCACTTGTCTTTGAGGCACTGTAAGGGCTGTGCGGTTGTAGCGGAGTTTCTTCCGTGAAAAATCCCTCATCGCCCAGTGAGCCGTAGACCTCATCAGTAGAAACCTGATGGAAGCGAACACCGGACTGCCAAGTGGGATAGCCTTGCTCATCTTTTCCCGTCACCCACGCGCGGCGGGCACAATCGAGCAGATTCTGCGTACCAAGAATATTGGTTTGAAGAAAGAGTTGTGGGTTCTCAATAGAGCGATCTACATGACTCTCTGCGGCAAAGTTTACCACCACATCAAAGCGATATTTCGTAAAGAGCTCATCCACCAACTGACGGTTGCCGATGTCGCCACGCACAAATTCGCACCTATCGTGGTCGATGTCCTCAGCAATTGTGCCGAGATAGCCCGCATAGGTCAGCAGGTCAAGAACAACCACGCGAACATCCTCATATTTTTTGAGAATATACTTCAAATAGTTTGCGCCGATAAAGCCGGCAGCTCCTGTCACTAAATAAGTCTTCATAAAATCTGGTTTATTTATGACAAAAGTAACAATGTAAAGTGACAACTACAACTATATTCATTGAAAACAGGCTTTTCTCACCAACTTATACCCGTTGAACGCTCATTTTGCAGGCGAAAGTCAGACTTTTATCTTTCGAAAATATACTGCTCTGCCTCGTGGAGAATCTCACAAAAAGTCTTTATTTCTTTTTCCTTTCACGGCAAAAGCCTACCTTTGCGCCTGCTTCAGGATTCTATAGTGATCTGAACCCTTCTTGCTCTTTACTTTTACAAAGAGATTTATAGCAATAAATCGTATCTCAACTCCGCGCATCGCTGATATTTATTTTGCGTGTACTACACATACAAACAGATTTTAATACAAAGCGAGAAGAGACAAGAATAATAGGAATAGTTCACCTCCACATAAACAAAACGTTTCGCAACAAGAATTAATACATAAATGAAAGCCTACAAAAAGCCCCAGAACAGAGTGATAAACATAAGCACAAGAAGCACGTTTGCCGATTTCATTATATCCAGCACAGAAAGTTACGAGCAATGGTCGCGCCAGCAGGAAACGCATGGCGAGATCCTTGAAGGAGAAACTGAAAGCTCCAACTTTCAGCCCTACACCTCGTGGGAAGGACTGGACTAACGGCTCATAGATGTTTTCAACCTTTTTCTATCAACAGCGGGAAGCCCCCAAAGGAGCTTTCCGCTGTTGTTTTTTTCAGATGCAACACTTCTGCTCCACAACGCAAGAGAAATATTCCTCTATAGCTTATTTTGAATAGCATAAAGGAATATCGCACACAATAATGTAACTTTGCAAAAAATCAAGACTATTATGGGACTTCTTCAATTCGACAAGTTGCCGGTCAACAACCTTGTAGGGGCTGACTGGAACACTTATAAGGAAATTCTTCAAGGCCGTGAAATCGACAAGGGCTACCGTGGGAAATATCGCCTCACTACTGCCGTTTGCCGACTGCTATCCATACTCGCACCCATACAAGAAAGGCGTTACCAAAAACGTTTGGCCAACCAACCGCTGAAGCACGATCCCGTGTTCATTCTGGGGCACTGGCGTTCGGGCACTACCTTTGTCCACAATGTTTTGTCCTGCGATAAGCACTTTGGCTATAATACGACCTATCAAACGGTATTCCCCCACCTCATGATGTTTGGGCAACCATTCTTCAAGAAAAATATGTCGTGGCTCATGCCAAGCCATCGCCCCACGGACAACATGGAATTGGCCGTCGATCTACCGCAGGAGGAGGAATTTGCGATGACAAATTCTATGCCCTACACTTATTACAACATGTGGTACTTGCCGAAGTACTGGCAAGAATATGCCGATAAGTATTTGCTCTTCAAGGACATCACGCCGGAAGAACTCAAACGCTTCGAGGAGGAGTTTATCAAAGTCATCAAGATAGCCCTTTGGAACACCAGCGGCACGCAGTTTCTCTCCAAGAACCCGCCCCACACGGGCCGTGTAAAGGAACTGGTCAAGATGTTCCCAAATGCCAAGTTTATCTACTTGATGCGAAATCCATATACCGTATTTGAATCCACGCGCTCTTTCTTCACCAACACCATTCAGCCTCTCAAGTTGCAAGACATATCGGAGGAAGAAATCGTGAAGAATATCCTGACGACCTACACAAAGCTCTACGACAAATACCAAGCCGACAAAGTTTATATTCCGGAGGGAAATCTCATCGAAGTGAAGTTTGAAGACTTCGAACAAGATGCACTTGCCATGACGGAGAATATTTACTCCTCGTTGCAACTCCCTGGTTGGGACGAGGCGCATACGGCTATCGAGCAATACGTCAATGCGAAGAAGGGCTACAAGAAGAACAAATATGCCTACAAACCTGAAACCGTCCGACTGGTCAACGAAAACTGGGGACGCGCCATAGAGGATTGGGGTTATGAGCGACTCTAAACCACAGCACAATTAAGAATAAATAGCAGCATGAGAGTTCTGCCCTACAGAGACATTGTAGAGCGGAACTCTTGCTTTTATCAAATCAACAGCAGAAACTTTGCGCGCAATGACGCAACAAAGCTAAGAAAACTGCCCTTTAATTTGACAACACACTTTTTCATTCTAGAAAAACACATCTTAAGATTCTTACGAAAAAACGTTGAGCCGTTCGAAAAAAGAAAGGAACAAACCATTTTTCTCTTTGTTTTTTGCGAAAAAAGGTGGGGAAAGTGCATTTTCTAACCCCAATTCGGTTTAAGGTCCCCTCCTTTTTACTCAGATTATAGTCCACAACGA
>CAUSYJ010000064.1:0-8387 GCA_963535845.1 uncultured Alloprevotella sp. | reverse complement strand
TCTGCTCGGGCATCACCCGCGGTTAAGCATAGTGCGCCTCCGCCGGAGGCGTGAGTTGTGCTCTACGTAGCTATGATCTTGATGCGAGATAGTGACGAAGAGAAGCTACCACTTATGTTTAGTACCAATCTTCAAGGTTGGCGGTGGCTTCAATTTTGTTTTCCAAACTATCGGGAAGAGCGGAAAAGAAATCGAAACCTGTTAGGCGTTCCACTTCGTCAATGGTATTCACATAATCCCCTTTCGGGCGATTTCCTTTCTCATTTTTATAAATAAATCCGATAGCTTTGGGGGTGCCCTTCAAGCACAACACAACTTTGAAGAAAGCTTCTGGTACTACCACTTTATGCTCACCAATCCTTTTGTGTTGACGCCGATAAAGCAAAGGGCCACAAACGATATAGATACCATCCCACGTTTTTGCCCACGCACGGCACTGCATCTCCATTTCGTTCCAATCGCCCGCGTTGAGATTGTGGTTTTGTGGGCAGATATTGGTGAGCAGGAAGGATTGGCGCATGGCTTCAGCATCCCATTTGTTGTCTGCCGCTGGACACATGTGCCCACGGTCGTAGCCAGAACGCATATAATCATAAGTGTCCACGCGCGGCTCTGGTATGTCCTCATCAGCTTGAAAAGGATGCCCCTTGCGCGACGCCGCACCCTCGAGACGTTGGGGCGTCAAGTGCCACGCCACCCAGTTGGGGATACGCATTGCGGGATTATAAGAAACCGTATAGCCCACCCGCTGCAAGAGAACAGAGGGGAGACTATCGGGAGTGACGACAACGCAGAGCGAATCGAGCACCGAAGCGTCCACCGCCGCGGCTGAATCCGCCGCGGTTGCTACATTTTGCGATACCAGCTTTGCGCCCTTGGGTGCTCCGAACTGACAAGAACTCAGAGCGAACGCAGTGAGAACGAGAATTTGTCCTGTTAAGATACGAGTAAGTTTCATTCTTTAGTAGATAACATTTTGCGAACGAAGATAGCGATTTCTTGGCAGAGCCACTCCTCAAGCTATACCCTTTTTCCGAAACTCCTGCACACGAAAATCCCTCGACTGGCGGAGCAGATGAGGTTCATATTCTTCAGCTATTAGCAAAAAATTTGCTTCCTATCAGAAAAGGACTTATATTTGCCAATGAAGGTTTTTGCAACCTCAAGAATACAAATTGATACTAACTACATCCCCAATTTATACTATGGAGCAGGGAAAAAGAATCATTGAGTGCGTCCCCAATTTCAGCGAGGGCCGCAACCGAGCAACTATTGATGCCATTGCGCAAGTGATTGCCGGCAGTCGTGGTGTGAAACTTCTCGACGTGGATCCGGGCGAGGCCACGAACCGCACCGTCATCACCTTTGTGGGTGAACCGGAAGCCGTTTGTGATGCAGCGTTTAAGGCCGTTCGCCGTGCTGCCGAACTCATCGATATGCGGCAACATCACGGAGCACATCCTCGCATGGGAGCTACCGATGTGCTCCCACTTATCCCCGTTGCGGGTGTCACGTTGGAAGAGTGTGCCGAACTGGCGCGCAAACTGGCACAACGCTTGGCGGAAGAACTGGCTATCCCGACCTACTGTTATGAGGCGGCAGCGCTGAAGCCTGAACGCCGCAATCTGGCTGTATGCCGCCAAGGAGAATATGAGGCTCTACCCGAAAAAGTGAACGATGCCGCTAAAGCTCCCGACTTCGGAGCGCGCCCCTTCGATGAGGGCGTGGCACGCACGGGCTGTACGGCAGTGGGCGCACGCAATTTCCTCATCGCTGTCAACTTCAACCTCAACACGACCTCCACGCGCCGCGCCAACGCCATAGCGTTCGACGTGAGAGAAAAAGGACGACCGATGCGCGAGGGTAACACGCTAACGGGAAAAATCATGAAAGACGCCGATGGGAAAACCATCATGCAACCCGGCACGCTCAAAGCTACAAAAGCCATTGGGTGGTACATCGATGAATACGGCATTGCGCAAGTGTCTATGAATATGACCGATCTCAGCGTCACTCCGCTCCATCGCGCCTTCGAGGAAGTGTGCCGCTGCGCACAGAACCGCGGCGTACGCGTGACGGGAACGGAGATTGTGGGACTTATTCCGAAACAAACGCTCCTTGATGCAGGTCGCTACTTCTTAGAACGACAAGAACGCTCCACGGGTATTCCAGAGAAGGACATCGTGCAAATAGCCATCCGCTCCATGGGGCTGAACGATCTCAAGCCTTTCCGTCCCGAAGAAAAAGTAATAGAATATATGCTGGAGGCGCAACCCGACACGGCACGCTTGGTGGACTTGACGGCGCGCGGTTTTGCAGAAGAGACATCGCGAGAATCTCCCGCGCCAGGCGGTGGAACAATTTCGGCCTATATGGGTGCGCTGGGCGCTGCATTGGGAACCATGGTGGCGAACCTCTCTGCACACAAGCGGGGCTGGGACGAACGCTGGCAAGAATTTAGTGCATATGCCGACAAAGGGCAGCAACTCATGGAGCAACTCCTCCAGTTGGTGGACGAAGACACAGAAGCTTTTAACGCCATTATGTCCTCTTTCGGTATGCCGAAGGGGAACGACGAAGAGAAACGCCTGCGCGCCGAAGCCATTCAGCACGCCACGCTCTACGCCACACAAGTGCCGCTGCGCACCATGAAGGCCTCCTACGAGGGTTTTGCGCTCTGCCGCGCCATGGCTGAAACGGGCAATCCCAACAGTGTTTCCGATGCGGGCGTAGGGGCTTTGGCGATTCGTGCAGCAGTGCGCGGTGCAGGTTTGAACGTGAAAATCAATGCTGCCTCCCTCCACGATCGCGCTACGGCTGACGCACTGACGGCCGAAGCCGATGAACTCATTCGCAAAGCCGATGCGGAGGAAGCTGCCATTACCGCCATCGTCGAAGCAAAAATCTGCGGCGAATAAATAGCTGACGCCGTGTGCTTCCACCTTATCGAGCACATCGGAAGTTCTTCAATAATCCCAAGCGGAAGCGGGGAGTTCCTCGCTGAAAATCTCGCTTCCTCCTCTCTTTCTATCCCTCAAAAAAGAACAACATGGAAAGCATGGATAACAATATGAGTCTCGAACAATTCCAGGCTGACATCCGACAGGGTATTCCTGCCGAACTGCCGGAACTACCTCCCTACGATGCCGACATCAATCATGCGCCGAAACGCAAAGACATCCTCACCCCCGAGGAGAAACGCTTAGCGCTGCGCAACGCTCTCCGCTATTTTCCAGAGGAACTGCATGCACAGTTAGCTCCCGAATTTGCGGAAGAACTCAAGCAATACGGACGCATATATATGTATCGCTACCGTCCGCAGTACGCTATGTATGCCCGCCCCATCCATGAATATCCGCATCGCTCGGAGCAGGCGGCGGCTATCATGCTGATGATTCAGAATAACCTTGATCCGCGCGTGGCTCAACACCCTCACGAGCTAATCACCTATGGCGGAAATGGCGCTGTCTTTCAGAACTGGGCACAATACCGCCTCGTGATGAAATACCTCAGTGAGATGACCGATGAGCAAACCCTTGTGATGTATTCCGGTCACCCACTGGGGCTCTTCCCCTCCCATCGAGATGCGCCGCGCGTAGTGGTGACAAACGGAATGGTAATCCCCAACTATTCTCGCCCCGACGACTGGGAGCGCAGCAACGCTCTCGGCGTGAGTCAGTACGGTCAAATGACGGCTGGCTCCTATATGTATATCGGTCCGCAGGGCATCGTACACGGTACGACTATCACCGTGCTCAACGCAGCGCGCCGAGTGATGAACGGCAAAGACAAAATGCCGCTTTTCGTTTCATCGGGACTGGGCGGCATGAGTGGCGCACAACCCAAGGCGGGCAACATTGCTGGCGTGGTGAGCGTTGTGGCCGAAATCAACCCGAAGGCGGCAGAAAAACGACACGAACAAGGATGGGTAGACGAGCTTCATACTTCGCTCGATGAACTCATCCCCGCCGTTCGCAAAGCTGTGGAGGAGCGCCGCGTCGTATCTATGGCGTATGTGGGAAATGTTGTCGATCTCTGGGAACGTTTGGCGGATGAAGGCGTTGAAGTGAACTTAGGTTCCGACCAAACGTCACTCCACAATCCTTGGGCGGGTGGTTACTACCCCGTAGGGCTGACGTTGGAGGAGAGCAAGCAGATGATGGCTGACAACCCGCAGCAATTCCGCAAATGCGTGCACGCATCATTGCGCCGACAGGTGGACGCCATCAACCGCTTGACGGAGCGTGGTATGTACTTCTTCGACTACGGCAACGCCTTCTTGTTGCAAGCTTCGCGCGCTGAAGCCGATATTCTGCAAGCAGACGGCAGTTTCCGCTATCCTTCTTACGTTCAAGACATTATGGGACCGATGTTCTTCGATTATGGTTTCGGCCCATTCCGCTGGGTGTGCGCTTCGGGCGACCCGCGCGATCTCGAACTGACCGACCGCTTGGCGACAGAAGTGCTGGAAGCTGAGCGCGCCGAAGCACCTGAAGACATTCAGAACCAGCTCGACGATAACATTTTATGGATCAAAGAAGCGGGGCGTAACCACCTCGTGGTGGGTTCACAAGCACGCATTCTCTACGCCGATAGTGAAGGACGAATGAAAATTGCGTTGGCATTCAACGAAGCCGTGAAACGCGAAGAACTGCGAGGGCCTGTAGTGCTCGGTAGAGACCATCACGATGTGTCGGGAACAGACTCTCCCTTCCGCGAAACAAGCAACATTTACGACGGCTCTCAATTCTGCGCCGACATGGCTATTCAGAACGTCATTGGCGATAGTTTCCGCGGTGCCACCTGGGTGAGCATCCACAACGGAGGCGGCGTAGGTTGGGGCGAAGTTATCAACGGCGGTTTCGGCATGGTGGTGGACGGTAGCGAAGATGCTGCGCGCCACATTCGCAATATGCTTTTCTGGGACGTGAACAATGGTATCAGTCGCCGTGCTTGGGCGCGCAACAAAGGTTCTATGGATGCTATCCGCCGCGAAATGGAGCGCACACCACAACTCCGTGTCACAATGCCGCACCTTGTGGACGATGCTGTCATCGATAAGGCGGCTTCCCTTTTCTAACCTCACTCCAAAACACACCAACATGGAAAAGATTCACGAAATAAGTGCCGAACATCTCTCCTTAGAGAGAGTGGCTGACATCATATATAACAACTATCAGTTGCGCCTTAGCGAGGATGCTCGCCAGCGCATTGTTCGCTGCCGGAAATATTTGGACGAGAAAATAGCGCGTTCGGAAGTTCCTATCTACGGCGTTACAACGGGCTTCGGCTCACTCTGCAACATCAGCATCAGTAAGCACCAACTCTCCCAACTGCAAATAAACCTCATGATGAGCCATGCTTGTGGCTGTGGCGACCGTGTGCCGCGCGACATTGTACGCATCATGCTCCTCCTCAAGATACAATCCCTCAGCTACGGCTATTCCGGTTGTCAGTTGGTCACCGTGGAGCGCCTCATCGACTTCTTCAACGCAGGCGTTTGTCCGATTGTCTATATGCAAGGTTCGGTGGGTGCATCGGGCGACCTCGTTCCGTTGGCGCATCTCTGCCTGCCGCTCGTGGGTTTGGGCGAGGTAGAGTTTGAGGGACGGCAGATGAGCGGTGCTGAACTGCTGCAACTGAAACAGTGGAAGCCCATCGCCTTGGCTTCAAAGGAGGGACTCGCGCTTCTCAATGGCACACAGAATATGGCGGCATTCGGCTGCTGGGCTATCATAAAGGCAAAGCAGCTGAGCCAGTGGGCGGATTGCATCGCGGCTTTGTCGCTTGATGCCTACGATGGACGCATCGAAGCGTTCTATCATGCTGTTCACGCGGTGAGACCACACAAAGGCCAACTCGATACGGCTGCTCGCATCTCCCAACTTCTCGCTGGTAGCCAAATCATCAGAAAAGCCAAAACACACGTGCAAGATCCCTATTCGTTCCGCTGCATTCCGCAGGTACACGGTACGGTGAAAGATACCCTCCAGTATGTGGAGCACGTTCTCGATACTGAAATCAACGCCGCCACGGACAACCCGACCGTTTGCCCTGACGACGACCTCGTCATCTCCGCCGGAAACTTCCACGGAGAGCCCATCGCCCTCCCCATGGACTTCCTGACGCTGGCCATATCCGAACTGGCTAATATCTCCGAACGCCGCACCTATAAGTTGGTGTCGGGAACACGCGGATTGCCCAGTTTCCTCGTGGCAAACCCGGGAGTAAACAGCGGTTTCATGATAACGCAGTACACGGCAGCCTCCATTGTGAGCCAAAGCAAAGGTTTGTGTATGCCGGCTTCTGCCGACAGCATCCCGACCTCACAGGGACAAGAAGACCATGTCAGTATGGGCGCAAACGCTGGGACGAAGCTCTACACCGTAGTGAACAATACGGAGCGCGTTTTGGCCATCGAACTCTTCAATGCGGCTCAAGCTCTCGAATTCCGCCGCCCCGAACAGACGTCGCCCGTGCTCGAACGCCTCGTGGCGAACTATCGACAGGTGGTTCCCTTTATCAGCGACGATGTCGTGATGTATCCCTACATTGCCAAGTCGGTTAAGTTCCTCCAAACCCAGACTTTGCCCGACACCAACCCTACTCTCTGAAATGAAAACTCTGATTCATAACATAGGCATCCTCGCCGGCATCTTGCCTTCGGGCAAAGAAAAATTAGCCGGCGAGGAAATGCGCTCCATCCAAACGCTCCGCCATGCGTGGCTACTGATTGAAGATGGGTTGATAAAAGACTTCGGCGATGGCTCTCACGTGCCTGCTAACGGCGAATACACATCCATCGACGCCCAGGGCGGTATCGTCATGCCCTGCTATTGTGACCCACACACCCACATTGTGTATGCTGGTAGTCGCGAACAAGAATTTGAGGACAAGATACGCGGCCTCAGCTATGAGGAAATAGCGCGTCGGGGCGGAGGTATCCTCAATTCGGCCGACCGCTTACATGAGCAAACGGAGGAAGAACTCTTCCTTCAAGCCCAACAGCGACTCAACGAGATGCGTGCGGGCGGAACGGGCAGCATAGAAATCAAAAGCGGTTACGGACTCAATACGGCAGATGAGCTCAAGATGTTGCGCGTCATCCGCCGCCTGCGGGAAACGTCCGCCCTCGAAATCCGCGCCACCTTCCTTGGTGCACATGCCGTTGGGCGCGCCTATCAGGGCCGACAGAGCGAATATGTCGACCTCGTCATCAATGAGATGATTCCAGAAGTAGGACGACAGGGTTTGGCCGACTTCATCGATGTTTTTTGCGACGAAGGTTTCTTCACGCCCGAAGAAACAGCGCGCATACTCAAGGCAGGTGCTCACTATGGTTTGCGCCCCAAGATTCACGCCGAAGAGTTGGCCGCTTCGGGAGGTATCGCCGTGGCAGTAGAGCACAACGCTCTATCCGTCGACCATCTGGAGCGAATGCCCGACAGCGCCATTCCGCTCCTTCAGCAGTCCGATGTCATGCCCACGCTGCTTCCCGGCACGTCCTTTTTCCTCAATATGCCCTACGCTCCAGCGCGCAAACTCATCGATGCAGGCCTCCCCGTGGCACTCGCCACCGATTGGAATCCCGGTTCAACGCCTTCGGGCAGCATGAAGTTTATCCTCTCCTTGGCTTGCATCAAGCAACGCCTACTTCCGGAAGAGGCCATCAACGCCGCCACCATCAACGCCGCCTACGCTATGGGACTCAGCCAAACTCACGGCAGCATCACCCGCGGCAAGCGGGCAGCACTCCAGCTCATCGATGCCCCCTCGCTGGCTTATCTCCCCTACGCCTACACTTCCAACCCCGTTCGAGAAGTCATTCTCTAAGGAAGAGCAAGCACTCCCTCTAGATTTAGTATAACAAAAAAGCTGCGCTATCGGCTTGACGGGCGAATTTTTATGAATGTTTTTATAGACGAGCAAGACGAGCGCGAGCGCATCGGGCGCGAGATTAGCAAGCTGCGCAAAGCAGCTAATTTATCACAATCCGAACTTGCTGCGCGCCTTGATTGCGACCGAGCATACATATCAAAGATAGAGCGCGGTCGTCAGCACATATCAATCAACGTGCTGTGCAATATTGCGGCAGAGCTTGGGGCGAGGGTCGATATTGTAAAGGGTTAAGCTTTTACTGCATTACAAAAGCTGAATATTATTTTTTAGTAGTATCGATATTTTACATTAGGGGCGGCATATTCTTCGATTTTGAGGAATGTGCCGCCCGTGTGTTATAATTAGTGCGAAGATAGAGGGGGGGGGAGAAAAAAAGAACATTTCGTTTTGCGGGAAGAACTTTTCGTTTTGCGGATTATACCTCTGCCCCTCCCGCAAATATCCTTATAGCGTTTGAAAATACAATAAGGCTGTCAGCTCACATCCTT
>CAUSYJ010000063.1:0-8455 GCA_963535845.1 uncultured Alloprevotella sp. | reverse complement strand
TCGATGCGTCCTTCCACGTAAGATGACTGCGTTTGTTCTAAGCGCTGGTCGGGCAATATCTTCCCGAATAGGCGCACTTCTTTGTTTGTTGCTCCGCTGCCAACAACCTCTGTCTCGATATTTGCCAATGCCACGGCCTCATCACTCATCACAACAGCATTGGAATCGGTTGTTGCTGCGCTTTGCTTTTCATCGTTGACAGGGATAAGATCCATCGCACAAATGGGGCATTTTCCGGGGTGATCCTGGAGCACTTGTGGGTGCATGGAGCAGGTATACATCGTTTTTCCTCCCGAATGTTGGTGCGCATCTGTTGCGTGAGTGGTGCGGAAGAGGAGCCACCCTAATAGGAGTCCTATCGTCAGCGCAACGGCAAACGATAGCAGGATATGTTTTTTCACAAAATCTTTTATCATCTTTTGCTTCTTTGGGTTGTACATTCTTTTACTTCACATCGCGTGCAAGGAGCTGGATAGCCTCTGCTGTGATGGTGTTATATTGCGCATTAGCTTCGGCTTTTAAGAGGTCGTAGTCGATGCTTTCTCGTGTCGTTTGAAGAATATCTGTGAGCGATGCCGCCCCCGTAGCATATTCTTTTTGCATCAGTTCGAGCGTTCTATTGAGCAAACTCACCTCACTCTCATAAAGCTTCAATTTGCGTTTTATATCGTCAGCACGCTGTTCAATGCTGAGATATGTGCTTTGAAGTGCATCCAACTGACTTTGATAATTGTAGGCAGCACTACGTTCCATGAGTTGTGCACTATGGATAGCCGACTTAATCTTTTTGCGATAAATGGGGATTGTGACGCTCACCATGGGCATCACCATGCCTTTTCCATTCATGTTGGGCATCATTGGCATGTCAACTTTCCCATTGCGCATATATTGAAGTCCCACGCCTATCATGGGCATACCTTTTGCTCTGGCCTGCTCTTCTTGTGATTTAAACGCCTTTTGCATAGCCGAATACTGTGCGAGTTTGGGATTGTTTTGTTCAATCTCTGTCCAATTAAAGGTGGGCATCTCTCGTAATGTGATGGAATCGGGTAGGGACAAAGCTGCATTTGGCTGCCGATGCAGCGTGATGTTAAACTGCTGCTTTTGTAAAGTCAGTTGGGTTTCAAGACTTTCCGTTTGTTCTTTCAATCGCTCCTCTTCTGCATCAAGGCGTAATTGGTCGCTCATTTTCGTGTTACGCCCTGAAGTATAGTTCTTATAAAGATAGATAGCCACCTTTTTAATATCGTTTAAAAGCGCGCGTTTCTGTTTTACAGCTTTCACCTTTTCTTGCGTTGCGAGTATGGAATACCATTGTTTCTCAACGTCGAAAGCTACCGATAAGCTTTTTTCGCGAAACTTCTGGTAGGCCGCTTGAGCTTTATATTCCATTTGTTCGCGATCTGCTTTCAGTGTGCCAAACCATGGAAACATCTGCATAATGGTTATAGTTGTAAGCTGTTTTCCAAGTCCGGCATTTAGCTGTGGATCGCTCAAGACACCCGCACCTTGCGCATTGGCCATTTGCGCCTGATAGGCCTGATATTCACTCCTCAGACCGGGATTGTTGCGTATTGCTTCGGCAATATACACAGCCAAACTATCTTCCTTATTGTCTATTCCTGTCGCATAAGCACTGCCATAGCAGGCGAATAGTCCTATGCACAGGAAATATAAAATCTTATTCTTCATGCTCATTTTTGTTTGCAATCATACTTTTCTTTTGTTCACGTTTCAAGGCCGATTCACGCCACCAGCATTGGAAAACTGGCACAACAAACATTGTCATGGTCTGTATTAACATGCCGCCAAAGGTAGGAATGCTCATCGGAACCATAATATCTGAGCCCTTTCCTGTGGATGAAAGCACGGGCAATAGCGCAATAAGTGTTGTCGCAGTGGTCATTGCTGCTGGGCGAACACGCTTCATTCCGGCTTCAACAACAGCCTCGCGAATCTCTAAAGGACTATGGGGTTGTCGTTTTAAGAACACCTGATGGATGTAGGTTCCCATCAAAACACCATCGTCTGTAGCGACGCCAAAGAGTGCGATAAAGCCTACCCAAACGGCAACACTGAGGTTGATTTGTCCCATACCAAAGAGGGTTCGCATATTCACTCCCGCGATATTGAAGTTAAAAAACCAGTCTTGTCCGTAGAGCCAAATCAGGATAAAGGCGCCCGCAAAGGCTACAAAAACACCCGAGAAGTGTATCATTGAGGCCATGACGCTTTTAAATTGGAAGAAAAGGACCAAGAAAATGAGAATCAACGTAATAGGAATGACTATCTGAAGGCGTTTTGCAGCATGAATCTGTTGCTCGTAAGTGCCCGTAAATTTATACGTGACACCCTTAGAAAGTTTAATCTTTCCATGAGCTACAAGCTCGTCAATGTGTTTTTGAGCTGCATGAACAACATCCACTTCTGCCTTGTTTCCCACCTTATCAAACGTGACATAACCCACTAAAAACGTGTTTTCACTCTGAATCATCGTCGCGCCTTTGACGAAATCAAAGGTTGCCAGTTCACCCAAAGGAATTTGTGTTCCTTCGGCTGTTGGGACAAGTATTCCGTTTAACACATCGGGGTCGTCTCGCAATTCACGTGCATAACGCACACGAATAGGGAATCGTTCGCGCCCCTCAACGGTGCTTCCTTCAGGCATTCCACCGATAGCTGTCTCGATAACACTTTGCACAGTCCCCACTTGAATGCCATAACGTCCGAGTTTTTCTCTGTCGAGATGAATCTCTATATAAGGTGCTCCTTCTGCACGATCATAATACACAGAGGATGAGTTGATGTCGGATATCGCTTTCAAAGCCTTCTCCATTTGCAAGCCTGCCTGCTCAATCGAAGCCAAATCAGGACCATATATCTTTAATCCCATAGGGGCTTTCATCCCCGTTGACAGCATCACTTGCCGAGTTGCAATGGGTTGTAGTTTCGGACTTCCTGTCAATCCCGGGAGATTAGCGGCCTTAACAATCTCTTTCCAAATGTCATCTTCGTTTTTAATCTCGTCTCTCCACAGACGTATATAGTCGCCATTCTTGCCGCGAATGCGTTTACCATCATCGTCCAATTGGTATTCGGGTTTGTAGTTGATGGTTATCTCATACATTTGAATGGGTGCCGGGTCGAGAGCACTTTCTACACGTCCCCATTTGCCAACAACCGATTCTACTTCGGGAATGGCTTTTATGCGCTGGCCCAAAATCTTGCAATTCTGTATATTTTTTTCAACACCACTGTGGGGCATACTTGTGGGCATGAGCATGAAAGTGCCTTCATCTAAGGTGGGCATGAACTCACTTCCCGTCTTTGTCCAAATCATTTCGCCGGCAATCAGGGTCAATATGGGGATAGACATAAACTTCCATCGGTGGTTTAAACACCAACGAAGGATTTGCTCATACTTGAGCACTAGAAGCCAAAGGATAGATAGGATTGCCCCCACAGTAACGATAACGAACAGTAAATTGAGTAACATTCCATTCTGTGGCCCTAAAGGAAGCCACACACTTGAAAGCTCATAGGTAGCTAAAAGCACCACAATGGCAATAATCAGCATGTTGGTGCTGACTGTCCAATGCATGATTTTGAAGGTGCGCGGCACTCGTTTTTTGAAAATTTTCAATGCCCATCGTTTTGGAATCCTTAGTGAGAAAATCCAGTAAGCTAACGTCGGGAGGATTAAAATGCCTAAAAGCAGGGCTAATAATAGGGCAAAAGTCTTTGTGAAAGCCAATGGATGAAACATTTTTCCCTCTTGTGCCTGCATGGCAAATACGGGTAGAAAGCTGATAACCGTAGTGCCCATGCCCGTCACAACTGCCCCCGAAACCTCATGAACAGCATTCAAAATTAATGCTTCTAATTGCTTACCGCGGACATTGGGAGCAGTGCTCAGATGACGAACCACATTTTCCATGAACACAACTCCTACGTCAACCATCACACCAATGGCGATAGCGATACCACTGAGTGCCACGATATTGGCTTCAATCCCGAAGAGTTTCATGATGATAAACGTGGTTAATACAGCCAAAGGCAGCATGGTTGCAATCACGAAAGAAGCGCGTAGGTTGAGCACCAGGATAAGAACAACAATGATACAGATGAGAATTTCGTGCATCAGTGAGCTCTCAAGTGTACCAATCGTCTCTTTAATCAATCTGGTACGGTCGTAAAAAGGCACGACGGTGACACGTGATTTAGAGCCATCTTTTAACGTTTTCTCAGGCAGCCCCCCTTGCATTTCGGCAATCTTTGCTTTCACATTGTTGATGACTTCCATGGGATTACTGCCGTTACGTGCCACGACAACGCCGCCCACAGCCTCTTGCCCTTCCTTGTCAAGTCCGCCACGTCTGTCGCCGGGTCCAAACGAAACCTTAGCCACATCCTTAACTCTTACGGCCACACCATGGCGATCTGTGATGGCAGCCTCTTCCAAATCTTTCAGCTTTTTGACGTAACCAAGTCCGCGAATCAAATATTCTGCGCGGTTCACTTCCATTGTTCCCGCGCCTACATCGATATTCGAATTCTTCACAGCCAACATGACTTGTACGAGATTCAGTCCGTAAGAGCGCATGGCTTCGGGATTGAGATCAACCTGATATTCTTTCACATAACCACCTACTGAAGCCACTTCGCTGACCCCTTCGGCCGAACCTAATTGGTATCTTACATAGTAATCTTGAATGGTTCTCAATTCCTGGGGATCCCAACCACCGGCAGGTTTCCCCGTTTTGGGGTTTCGTCCTTCGAGCGTATACCAATAAATTTGGCCTAATGCCGTGGCATCTGGCCCGAGTGTTGGTTTCACTCCTTCGGGCAATAAACCGGCAGGAAGCGAGTTAAGTTTTTCCAAAATGCGTGACCGGCTCCAATAAAAGTCGACACCATCATTAAAGATAATATAGATAAATGACATGCCGAACATCGACGATGACCGAATGGTCTTTACACCGGGAATTCCTAATAATGCCGTTGTTAGGGGGTATGTGACTTGCTCTTGAATATCTTTTGGCGAGCGCCCCATCCAATCTGTTGCGATGATTTGTTGGTTATCACCAATGTCGGGGATAGCATCTACAGCCACAGGATTGCGTGGTATGAGACCGCTATGCCAGTTAAAGGGGACGGTAGACAGCCCACCTATTATAATCAATATCAACACAAGCGCCGTGATTAAACGGTTGTGAAGAAAGTATCCAATAATTTTATGCATTGAATGTATTTATCATTTAACAACCTCACCCGTACTAAAGCCTTATCGCAAGAAAAGCATCGCCCAATAGTATCTGTACGATTGGTCTCTTTTCTTGCGAAAATCAAACTTTCGGTTCGGTCAAATTATACCATAAATAAATGTTGAAACGAAATCCGTTTCATCATAGGAGGAGCACGAAGGCTGCTACACGTAAGGTAAAGTAAGCCCAAGTAGGAGTTAACATACGCATAAGCGTTGCTGTTACTGCCCTCCTCTGCAGGTATAAAATCAAATAATAAGTAATCAAAGTTGATGGGTACGCCATGAAACCAATCGTTGGCTAGGAGCAAAGGATGCACCTGTGGCGTGCTGCTTTGCATGAATTGCTGGTGCAGCTGGTAATGAGACGCGACATGATTACACATCGGACAGCCTGTATTCTCACTGCAACAATCAGCCATTTTCTGTCCGGCTTCGGTCTTAAAATGAATGCCATTCACGGTCATGCCTACCAATTCACTATCGCAATAGTGAATATTTACGTTTACTCCCGACACACTCGTCAAGAAAAACAGCAGCATTATGATGGATAGCATGCGCCTCATAATTTTTGCAAAACTATTCTCTTTCATGTACACCCCTTTATCAAATCCTGAATGCGGCCAATGTTGATACTATTCACCTCGTTTTCTACAAGGCAAGGAAAGTCTATTCCTATGATGTTAACTCGTCCTTTAAGTATAGGATTACTTTGTGGGGTTAAATCATAGGTGATATTGAATCCACTTTCTCCCCATTGTTGCTTCATTGCACTTACTGCCTGTTCTATAATATGTATTTCTCCATACTTGTTCATTATCTGTTGATTGCTCAATAACACTGAATGCTACAAAGATAATGATTAAAGACGAAGCCATCAAATATTTTTTCAATAATTATTGGGTCTATAGGTCAAATTGCAGCTTTTAATAAGCTACGCACACAACCTCATTGTGAGGAGTATCTCTTCACACTTCGTGGGGAGAGTTCCATGCCACTAGCCGCTTATGCTTTCCCTTATGAAGCCAAAGCATGGGGAACGCTTGGTACATCCACTACTTTCAATGCCTTTAAGCCCACCCAACTCTTGGTGTCCACCTATGGGGAAACAGACTTAAGAGGGAAAGATCGGCAGTACTTCCACACCTTCTATAAGGTATCAGAAGGCGGAAAGACTGTCTTTGAAATCTTTGACCCGGCACCTTGGTTTTGGATACAGTCTACAGTCGAGAGCATCGGTAACAAACAAGTAGAAATAGGACTCTATCCTTACTCAGAAGTGCTCTTGATGCTTGCCGAAGCCCTTCTCAACCACGAGTAGGGAACGAATACAGCAGTCAGTTACCTTGCTGAGGTGAGAGCAAGAGCATTACAAACAGAAGTAGCAGAAGTAACCTTGGCACTTGCTCCGCTTTCTAAAGAAAAGCTACAAGAAGAAATCTGGCTTGAGCGTCTCAGAGAACTTCCTTTTCAAATGAAGCAGTTGTGGGACATTCAGCGTACAAGGAAATACCCCAAACTCGAAAGAACCAGTCTTAGATTTGTTCCTCTAGCGCAGAGTCAAACACCGCAAAGTCATCAGCTTAATCCTCTGGCTTTGTATCTTCCGCTTCCTACTCCTTAATCAGTCCTTTGAGATTTGGGTCGTTCTTGATTCGCTCAATCTCGCTAGCAACAAGGGTTAGCACCTCTTGTTTCACCCGCTTATAGTTGGCTTCGATAGTCTCTTTGAGATTATCGGAGCCATCTTCGTTTGTGAACTCCGCGATGATGGGAATGGGCTGATACGCCTTCATCTCCGCGGAAACCTTGGCAACATCCACAACTATCTCAGCGTGGAAGATTTTCTGCTCGATACGCTCGTCGAAATTGTCGGAGACGGCTCCGACAAACATACCTTGTGTGAGGTTGGAGATTTTGGAAGCAGGAATGAGGCTATCGAGTAGCGTGGAGATGGAGGTAGACTTGTCATTGAGCTTGATAGTGATGAACCAACTGTGTAGAATGAATTTCTCAAACAAACATTCATAAAGCGCAGAAACCAACAGAATCCGTCAGATTTATAGACTCTCAGAGTTCCTGTATTCACGTTTGACCATATTTTGTGTCACCAATTTTCTCTGTTTAGCGTATAGTTAATGGAATATAGTCAGAAAGGGGCTAATATCGCACATTAGAAACTCAAAAACATCTATTATGGGGTTTACCGATAGAGAAATCCTAACAATCAGTAGTTTAACGGACAACAATAAATCAGAATAAAGAACACTACTGGTTAGGAAGAAGAAGTATAAGAAGGGAAGAGGAAGGAAGAAGCAGGAGAGTGTAAAGTTCTTAATGAAATACTTGCTTACTTGAACGTCAATCGTTACATTTGCACGTACGCACTATGTGCGAGCTATTTAGCTATTATGAGACCATTATGAGCTTTTTGAAACTACCTCTAGATTTCTCATCAGCCCTTCGAGGACACTGTCACGTTGCTCGCTGGCAGAGTCTATTTATTAATGGTACAAATTCTTGGTGAAATGGAAGCGAATAATATAATAAATGGACTAAAACATTTGTCTGAAGGACTATTCCCACCTGAAGAATGGATTGATTGGTGGAAACAAAATGAAAAAATTGCAAAACAACTCTTGTCATCACGGTGGTATTTAAAGATAAAACCTAAGATGTCGCAAGGCTTAATCGGTGCCACACTAATATCTCAAAATGCGGCTCGTGAATACTTGAAATCTATAAATCAATCTTATAACGAGAGTTCACAAATCAATTATATGGAAGGATGGAGCAAGCAAATAGATAATATCTCCTTGAACTATGATAAAGTTTATATCATTGATTTTGACTTGAAATTTACCAAGTTGAAGCAAAATTACCCTAACTTGTTTGCAGCAATAAGAAAAAACTTACTGCAATATGATGTTGTGGAAAATAATCTAACCGAAGAGAAATTAGCCTCATCACCCTTTCGTAAATTATTACATAGTGATATGATTGCGTTTTTTTGTTGTATCTCACAATTGAAAATGGAGGGTGTCTTTATTGGTTTTAGCATGTTAGAACTGCGGGAGGAACACATCAAAATTGGGGAATTATGGTTGAATAATGATGGAGATGAGTTATATATTAAACCTCATGAAACCTCTGTATATTTTCATGATATAGAGAAAAATCAAATCCATGTCA
>CAUSYJ010000062.1:0-8553 GCA_963535845.1 uncultured Alloprevotella sp. | reverse complement strand
CAGAAATATCTTTTTAGCTAGTGCGTTGGCCTTCAGTCAATTCTTGACAGCACAGACTAATAAGCCTATAACAGTTGCTATTTTTTCTCTGAATGATTTTCATGGCGCTTTTGTTCAGAATAAATCTCAGGGAATTCCAGGTGCTCCTTCGGTGTTGCAATGCCTCGACTCTTTGAAGTCAGTTTACCCCTATAATTTAACAGTGGCAGCTGGCGATAACTTTGGTGGTAGTTATTTCTACAATGCTACACACGGAGTTCTTCTCCCTGTCTTTTTTAATGATATGGGTATCCGCATTTCAGCTTTGGGAAACCATGAGTTTGATGATGGGCAGAAAGTTTTGGCTGAAAAATGGAAAAATGATCCTTTGCGTCCTGCAGGTTGGGATATCGAATATCTTTGTGGGAATGTCTACGATCAAGATGGTAAAGTTCCTTCTTATTTAACGCCTTTTACTACGGCAGAAATTCCGTTGTCGCCCACCAAGACTCTTCGAGCAGGTTTTGTTGGTTTGCTGGCATCTTCTGCAAAAGAACAGATTCGTGCTAAGAATATCGTGGGTATGATATTTTCAGGAAACTATACGCACGTTCTTGATAGCATAGAGGCTTTGCCTGCTTTTAAAACCGTTCGTGATGCAGAGATTCGCAGTTTATTGGTTCACATCGGTACTTATATGAAGAATGGAAAACCTGCATGGACAGATAAGAATGAAGCCGAACTTTATGCTATTAAGTCGCCGCTTTATCAGAGTATTCTTTCTGGCCATAGCCATGAACCTGTTTGTGGGCGCATCAATGAAGCCGGATATCCCGTAGTGCAAGGTTGGTGGCATGGCAATTATATCTCTGTTATGAAGTATCAAGTTGATACGACTTCTATGAAAGTTCTCAGTGTTGAGCCAGAAATTGTACGCGTTGCTTTGAAAGATAGGTCTCAGCTAGGTCCTGTTTCTCTTCGTCTGCAATGCCAAATAGATTCTCTGCTTGCCTCTACAAAAACAAAAGGGGGAGTTCCTATTGGTACTAAATTGACTGTAGCTACTGAAGATATGCCTCACGATCGTGCTGTAAAGTATGTTGAGAGTCGTATGGGAAAACTCGTTTGCTCTTCTTTTGCTGAAGCCTTCCGCAAGATAGCAAAGAAATCGGACAAAGAAGTTATCATTGGTATGAGCCATTTTGGAAGTATTCGTGGCGGTTTCTCTAAGGGCGATGTAAGTGTACTAGAAGTGGGTGAAGCACTTCCTTTCTCTAATCCATTGAAAGTCTTCAAGCTCACGGGACGTCAGCTTCACGATCTTGTTGATTTTGGCTTCCACAATAAGCGCTACGGTTGGATTCAGACATCCAATCTGGAAACACAGCGCGATGCTGACAATAATGTTTTGAAGATGACATACGTAAGCCCGAAGGGGAAACGTGTTGCCATTAAAGACAATGGGACATATTATGTTTGTGCTGATGAATTTATGACGACGGGGGGCGATGGCTATGATCCTAAATTCTTTCCCAAAAGCCAGGAAGTAAAAGTTTCTTTGCCTGAAACAACAGATGCTTTTATCACCTATCTTAAACAGCAGAAATCAATTCATTGAATTGTCATCTAGATTATGGGTTTATTCACGCTTCCGCCCAAACAACCACAGGCGGATTTGGAATTGGAATTTTTTCTGAAGAACGGCCTTGTTGCACAGGACAATAAACGCTTCAAGCGTATGTTAGCTCCCGAATGGTTTCCACAAAGTGCGGTACAACTCACTTGGCCGCATGCAGGTACCGATTGGGTTGATATGTTACCTGAAGTCATTGCTTGCTACAAGCGTATGGCTTACGAGATTGCTATTCGTGAACCTTTGCTTATCGTAGCTCCTAATACGGCGGAAGTCAAGGCTCTACTGGAAGAGCAGTTGCCGCAAAAAGCTCTGAATAATATCATCTATAAAGATTGTCCTACCAATGATACTTGGGCGCGTGACCATGGATTCCTTACTGTTGTTGGATCTGGGAGTCTTGAACTTTTGGATTTTCAGTTTAACGGATGGGGAGGAAAGTTTGATGCCGAGAAGGATAATGCAATCAATAAGCAGCTTTTTGATGCAGGTTTGCTGACAGGTACTTATGTTTCGCATTTGGATTTTGAACTTGAAGGCGGAAGTATAGAGAGCGATGGCTGCGGAACGCTGCTCACTACATCTGAATGTCTCCTAAATCCTAACAGGAATCATACTCACGACAAAACACAGCTGACGATGAAGCTGGAAGAATACTTTGGTGCAACCAATGTCTTGTGGCTCGATTATGGTTATTTGGCAGGTGATGATACCGATAGCCATATTGATACACTTGCCCGTCTCTGTCCTAACAATCGTATTGTTTATGTGCGTTGTGATGATTCTAGCGATGAACATTATGATGCTTTGAGGCAGATGGAAACTCAGTTGCGTACATTCACCAATGCTGAGAATAAGCCTTTTGAGCTTATTCCGCTGCCGATGGCCTCTGCTATCTATGAGGATGGAGAGCGTCTCCCTGCAACGTATGCTAATTATTTGGTAGTAAACCGCGCTGTACTTTATCCTACTTATAATCAACCAGAGAATGATGAGAAAGCACGGAAAGCTTTGCATCAAGCATTTCCTCATCATGACTTGGTGGGAATTGACTGTTGCGCGCTGATTCGTCAGCATGGCTCGCTCCATTGTTCTACTATGCAATTCCCTAAGGGAGTTGTCAAAATTTAAGATTATCTTTGATAAGATACGAGAAGCACCAAAGTCTTGCTCTCTCGTATCTTGTATTTTACCTCCTAAATAGTAATAAAAATGAAATCATTAAAGGTTGGGCTTATTCAGCAACGATGTGTTGCCGATGTTGATACGAATCGTCAAAAATTGGCCGCTAATATAGAAGAAGTAGTTACACGTGGTGCTGAATTGGTGGTGCTGCAAGAACTTCATAATTCGCTTTACTTCTGCCAAGTAGAAAGTGTGAATAATTTCGATTTGGCAGAGCCTATTCCTGGACCTTCTACTTATTTTTATGGTGCATTGGCTCGCAAGTTTGGTGTGGTTTTGGTTACGTCTCTCTTTGAACGTCGTGCCGCAGGTTTGTATCATAACACTGCTGTAGTCTTTGAAAAAGATGGTAGCATTGCAGGGAAATATCGAAAGATGCACATTCCTGATGATCCAGCCTACTATGAAAAGTTCTATTTCACTCCTGGCGACCTTGGTTTTCATCCCATTCATACCAGTGTTGGAAAATTGGGCGTTCAAGTGTGCTGGGATCAATGGTATCCCGAAGGAGCACGTTTGATGGCGCTTCAGGGAGCTGACCTTCTTATATATCCAACTGCCATTGGATATGAGAGTTCTGATGCGCCAGAAGAACAAGAGCGGCAACGTGAAGCATGGACAACCGTGCAGCGAGGGCACGCTGTTGCCAATGGGCTTCCCGTTATTGCTGTCAACCGTGTAGGTTTGGAAGAAGACCCTAGTGGCCAGACCAATGGTATTCAGTTTTGGGGGTCTAGCTTTGTGGCTGGTCCACAAGGTGAGTTGTTAGCTCGTGCTTCCAACTCAGAAGAGGAAAATCTTGTTGTAACTGTTGATCTCGGGCATAGCGAACAGGTGCGCCGCTGGTGGCCTTTCTTGCGCGATCGTCGTATTGAAGAATTTGCTCCTCTTTCAAAGCGTTTCATCGACTAACTCTCTGAATATTTCCCATAGATCTGCGAATACTCCTTACCCTTAATCAATTAGCTGATGAAACGTTTCTGCTTTGTCTGTTTGTTGGCTTTCTTTATAGTCAGCAGAGTTTCGTCCCAAACTTATACTTTTATGGACGAAGGTGGGCAACTTTCCACAAATCCTGCCAGCAATGTCCTTATTGAAGTGTTGCCGCATACTGCAAAAACGAAAGTAGATGCTCGAGGCTATCTGTCAATAGGAGGGAAGGGACAAGAAAGATTTCAGCGTATCACACTGACAGATACGCTGAAGTCTCCAATTCAGGAACTCCAGGTAGTTTGCGACCGTTCTGCTGCAGCTGAAGTTTCGCTACAAGTATTGCTCGATGGGCAGCAACTCAGTGAGCCGCAATCCGTGAAGTTTGGTTCCACGGCTTTGGTGTTCCAGTTTCCAACACAGATAACGGGGGTATTGCAACTCATATTCTCTTTGGTGAATACGGAAATCTCTGAGAAAAAGAACTACCAGTTGGGAATCTCCAATTTTTCTTTTCATGCCACAACCACTGGTATTTCTTATTTCAAGAATAAATCGTATAGCAAAGTTGTCTCACTTCAAGGCATTCCTGCTTCTTCTGACCATCTTGCACCTGGTCTCTATATCATCAATGGTCGTAAAGTCTTGATTCGTTGAATGTAGAGAGGTAATGGACACTTATCTATAAATGAGTATATCACAGCTTGAGAACTAAGCAGTGATATACTTTTTGTTTATTCCAAGTTGTAAGATGTCTATGAGGCATTTCACTTATAGTCTTTTTGCAAATTAATGGAGGTCATCCGTCTCTTCGGAGCCTCCATTAACCAACACAAAAACTAAACTAGACTTAACTAAACACGTTACCTCACGGTAATTTGGTTATGTTTACTTCGCAAATGTAAGGTAAGGTTTTCAATTTTGCAAGAAAAAGTGTGAAAAAAAGTTTGTTTTTTTTATTTCTCTTCTATATGCGCGTCGTTTTGTTCTTGAGATAGGCATCTAAGAGGGTCATCGCCGCCATTGCTTCAACGATAGGGACAGCTCGTGGTAAGACACAAGCATCGTGTCGCCCGCGTGCTTTCACTATGGTTGGTTGGCTTTTCGTATTCACGGTTTCTTGTTCGCGCAAGAGGGTAGCAACGGGCTTGAAGGCTACGCGGAAGTAGATATCCTCACCGTTGGAGATACCGCCTTGTATGCCTCCACTATTGTTTGTCTGGGTACGAATGTTCCCTTCTTTATTTGTGTAGAAAATATCGTTGAGTTCTGAACCTCGATATTTCACGCAATCGAAACCTCCGCCGTATTCAAAGCCTTTAACAGCATTGATGCTCAGCATTGCAGCGCCGAGTGCAGCGTGGAGTTTGCCGAAGGCTGGTTCCCCCAGTCCTATGGGGCAGCCTTTGATAATGCAAGTAATCACCCCACCAATGGTATCGCCTTCAGCTTTTACTGCTGCAATTTTCTGAGCCATCTCCTCTGCTTTCTGTGAGTCAGGGCAGCGCACAGCATTCTTTTCTATCTCGCTGAAATCGTATTGCTGATAATTTTTCTCTAATGCGATTTCGCCCACTTGCGATGTATAGGCAATAATGTCTATATTGAGTTGTCTCAACGCCATCTTTGCCAGCGCTCCTCCAACTACTCGTGAGATGGTTTCGCGTGCCGAAGAGCGTCCGCCGCCACGATGGTCGCGAATACCATACTTACAGAAATAAGTGTAGTCAGCATGCGACGGGCGGAAAATATCTTTTAGGTTGTCATAGTCGGAAGAATGCTGATTCTCGTTACGGACGATAAAACCGATAGGACAACCAGTGGATTTTCCTTCGAAGACACCTGAAAGGAGTTCCACTGTATCGCTCTCTTTGCGCGGTGTGGTCAGTCGGCTCTGTCCAGGCTTTCTGCGGTTGAGTTCTGCTTGTAGAAAATCCATGTCGATCACTACGTCAGCTGGCATTCCATCGACAACGCCGCCTACTGCTGGCCCGTGGCTCTCACCAAAGGTGGTTAAGCGAAAGATATTACCGAATGTGTTCATGGGTTGAAATATAAAAATTCTCGGATGAATCAAATAGGCCTAACTGTTTAGGCTTTTCCACATCATCCGAGAATAGAGAAATTCTTAATGTTCGCAGTTACAGCCGCCTCCGCAACCTTCGCAGCTGCCGCCACAACCTTCTTCACCGCCCATCATCGCGAGCATTTCTTTCATCTCTGCTTCTGTTGCGGGGCGTGAAGTAACTACCTGACCTTTGAAGCGAAGCTCTTTGCCTGCCAGCTGGTCGTTGAGGTCGATTTTTACTTTTGTGTCGCTCACTTCGAGCACAAGTCCTTGGAAGCGATTGCCGTCCTCATTCACAAGGGGGATAACGTTGCCAGGGTAAACAGTATTGCTGTCGAAATGTCCATCGATGGTAAAAATATCTTTGTCTAATTCGATGACGTGTTCCTCTACGTAGGGACCATAGGCTTCTTCCACACCGAGGGTGAAATCGAATGTTTCACCCTCATTGAGGTTGGCAACATTGTTTTCAAAAGCTTCGAGAGTTACTCCCATACCTGTGATAAACTGGAAGGGGTGCTCTACGGGAGCTTTCTCAACGAGTTCGATTTTTCCTTCTTCGTCTTTTGTGAAAAGTTCGTAAGAAACGGTTACATACTTGTTTTCAATCTTTTCCATGTGGGATATGTTTTGTTTTATTGTTATGCTAAATCAAGTTTCAACTCTTCGCAAAGACTCTTGAAGGCAAGGCTTTTCTCGCACATGGCCTCAAACTGTTCGCGCCGGCTAATCGGCCGATTTTGTTGATTGGGCGGGAGGAGTCTCAGTTGAAGATGTACGTTGTCATTGTGTAAGTAGCTGCGGATATAGTCTTCTATCTTCGGCTGCAAACGCTTGTAGTCCGCCATGACCATGTCATTCTCAACGGGAACGTCTATGATACCGCCTTCCAAGAGTTTTGGAGCGAGCATCTTCATACGCCCTTGCTGCGCAACCTCTTCGATGGGCAAGCGTTGAGCAAAAGCTACCCACGCTGAGAGCATATTGGATTCCGTGAATGCCTCGTTGCCATAGGAGCGCGGAGCAGAAGGTTCAGAAGTCTCTTGAGTGGGCGAAGACTGTGAGGCTGTCTGCGCGTGACGCAAAGAAACAGTGCGGCGCAACAGAGTCTTGGCCACAGGTCTTGCTTGTGGCGTAGCGGGTGTGGCAGGCTGTTGCAGTTTTGGTTGTTGTGGAGTTGTTGCTTGGGAAGCTGCTGCAGGGGCAGCAGAGGAGGCTTGCGTTTGTTGCTGAACAGACACAGCCTTAAAAATGGGTTTTAAAATCTTCGTAGGGCCAAGCCCAGACCCAGGCGCATCATCAGAGCTGAGTTGCGCCACCTCAATGAGAGTGATTTCCACCGTCAGTCGTTTGTTGCGGCTGGTGCGGTAGTTGATGTCGCAATCGTTGCAGAGTTTGAGCGCCTTATAGAGAAATTTAGTTTTACATTTCTGAGCTTGTTCGGCATATCGCTGGCGTACGCTATCGGCCACTTCCAAAAGTGGTAGTGTGGCAGCATCTTGGCTAACGAGCAGTTCGCGAAAATGACTGGCTAAACCACCCATGAAGATATTGGCATCGAAACCTTTTCTAAGAATATCATTGAAGGTGAGCATCACCTGCGTGATATTGTTGGCCAATAGTTCGTCTGTGATTTTGAAGTAATAATCATAGTCCAGCACGTTGAGGTCTTCAATCACCTTTTTGTAGGTGATGTCTCCTTCAGAGAAACTTGCCACTTGGTCGAAGATGCTTAAGGCATCGCGCATACCACCATCAGCTTTTTGTGCAATGATGTTTAGAGCTTCGTCCTCGGCTTGTACACCTTCTTTGGCAGCCACATTTTTGAGATGTGCAACGATGTCGGCAATCTCCATGCGGTTGAAGTCGTAGATTTGGCAGCGACTCAGAATCGTTGGGAGAACCTTGTGTTTCTCCGTTGTTGCCAGAATGAAGATAACGTGTGCTGGTGGTTCTTCCAGAGTTTTCAAAAAAGCGTTGAAGGCCGCAGGAGAGAGCATATGCACCTCGTCGATGATGAAAACTTTGTATGTTCCCACTTGTGGAGGTGTATTGACCTGTTCTATAATTTGACGAATATCGTCAACAGAGTTGTTGGAGGCCGCGTCCAGCTCAAAGATATTCATCGAACGCCCTTCGTTGAATGCTTGGCAACTTTCACATTCGTTGCAGGCCTCTCCGCTGGCTTGCGGACTGAGGCAGTTGATAGTCTTGGCAAAGATACGCGCACAAGTGGTCTTCCCCACACCGCGAGGCCCGCAGAAAAGGTAAGCATGAGCCAGCTTACCATTGCTGATGGCATTCTTCAGTGTCGTGGTAAGTGCCTTTTGTCCGACAACGCTGTCGAACGTTTGTGGGCGGTACTTACGTGCCGAAACAATATAATTGTCCATGCTGAATTTTGGTTTGTCTGCGAAGTTACTTTTTTTTGAGAAAAAGGCAAAATGGAGATGTGCTTCTTTTGGCGAGAAATGGTTCTTAAAACATGACAGGGGTGTACGGAAGGTTCTTTTCTCTTTGGGAGCTTGCATTATAAACCCTTTTGTTTCTTTGTGTATGTCAAATAAATTCGCAGTCTACTGCCTCGAGAGTGGCTTAAAAATCAATTTCTTTGCCTGCAATCGAAACTAACGCTGTTTTGACGCATTACCAAAATAAGCTTATTTTGAATTCCTCAAGGGGAAATTTTATTTTCTATACTACAAATTTTATTTTCTATACTACAAATTTTATTTTCTCCTTGAGAAATTGAAAATAC
>CAUSYJ010000061.1:0-8733 GCA_963535845.1 uncultured Alloprevotella sp. | reverse complement strand
ATCGCACTGATCTTTGCTTCCTTCGCTAGCGAAGGAAGCAAAGATCAGTGCGATTATAGCCTCCGATGTTTCCGTGCTTTCCTATTGTCATCAGATTGGACAGGAGCTGCATCTCTCCACACAGCTCAATATCACTAATATCGAATCCCTCAAGTTTTACGCCCAGTTTGCCGATGTTGTGGTGTTGGCGCGTGAGTTGAATCTTGAGCAAGTGGCTGATATTCATCGTCAGATTGTGGAGCAGAACATCTGCGGTCCCAGTGGGAAGCAGATACGTATAGAGATGTTCTGCCACGGTGCCCTTTGTATGGCAGTTAGCGGTAAGTGCTATCTTTCGCTTGACAATCTCAACCATTCTGCCAACCGAGGTGCATGTATGCAAGTTTGTCGGCGTGGCTATACGGTGAAGGATCGTGAAACAGGCGTCGAACTGGATGTGGACAATCAGTATATCATGAGTCCGAAGGACTTGAATACCATCGGTTTCATCGATAAAATGATGGAAGCCGGAGTCCGTGTCTTCAAGATTGAAGGGCGTGCCCGTCCAGCAGAGTATGTGCTGCAAGTGGCATCGTGCTATCGTGAAGCCATCAATGCAGTGCTAGACGGCACCTACTCAAAGGAAAAAGTGGACGAGTGGAACAAGCGTCTGAGCACAGTGTTCAATCGCGGTTTCTGGGATGGCTACTATTTGGGCCAACGTATGGGCGAATGGAACAATCGCTATGGTTCGATGGCAACAGAAAAGAAGGCCTATGTTGGTAAAGGCGTGAAATATTTCTCCAAATTGGGCGTGGCCGAGTTTAAGTTGGAAGCCGGCGAAATTCGCAAAGGCGACAAACTGCTCGTCACAGGACCTACCACGGGTGCACTCTATTTCACCGCGGAAGAAATCCGTTACGACCTCGACCCCGTTGAGGTTGGCGAGAAAGGCAGAAATGTTTCGCTGCCCGTGCCCGAGAAAGTCCGTCCTTCCGATAAGCTCTACCGCATTTGCTCCGTAGAGAACAAATAAATACAACTATCATGGGAGAAAAACTGCAAGTGACCCCCCGAGAAGTGCGCGCACTGCTGTTCGATTTCGGCGGAGTGCTCGTTGATCTTGATAAAGATCGCTGTTTCCGAGCCTTCGATGAATTGGGTATAGATATGCGCCCATTCATAGGCACTTATAAGCAATCGGGCATTTTGTCCGCTTTTGAAAGTGGACAAGTTAATACCCACGAATTTTGCAGTGCCATTCGCTCAACATTTGCAAAGCCCGAGCTGACCGATGAAACTATTGTGGCCGCTTGGGAGCATTTCTTGGTGGACGTTCCAGAGAATCGCCTGCAGCTGCTTCTTAAAGCAAAGCACCACTATCACTTGTCTTTGCTGAGCAATACCAATCCCGCGCATTGGGCGTTGGGGCGTGAGCGTTATTTTCGATATAACGGCCATGAAGTACACGATTTCTTCGATGAAATCTTCCTTTCTTACGAACTCGGCGTTGAGAAACCCTCACCGCTCATCTTTGAGAAAGTGCGCAATGGCCTACCTTTTGCGCCCGGTGAAGTGTTGTTTTTCGACGATTCCCCTGTCAATTGTGCTGCTGCTCGCGCCTTAGGCTTTCAAGCAGTTGAGGCAAAGAAAGACGGAGAATGGTTGAAATTCTTCGATGAAAACGGGGTTTTTATAGGTGAATAGTCCCAATGTGTCGGCCTATCATACTTCATCCAAAACGGCATTGAGAAGCCGAAGCAAAAAGAAAAATAAACGATTATGCTCATTATAAGAGAATATACCAAACACAGCAAACAGAATTATATCTTGCGGACGTTGCAAGATGCCGTAGGGACGATTGGCGTTTTCGACGGAATGCACCGTGGTCATCGCTTCCTGCTCGACCAAGTGAAGGAGGAAGCCACGCGCAGAGGCTGCCTATCAATGGTGGTGACCTTTGCCGAACACCCGCGCTCAGTGGTGGAAACCGACTACCGTCCACTGTTGCTCACCACTTTAGATGAAAAACTCGAACTCATTGAGGCGGCGGGCATAGATGTTTGTGTGGTGCTCGATTTCTCACCACTCATGGCCATGCGCACCAGTCGTGAGTTTATGGAACTGTATCTGCGCGACAAGATGGGCGTGACGTGTCTTGTTATTGGCTATGACCATCATTTCGGTTCTGATGTGCAGAATGGTTTTCAGCAGTACAAGCTCTACGGCAAAGAACTTGGAATCGATGTGGTGCGGGCGAAAGAATTTGAAGGACGCGACTTACATGTCAGTTCGAGTGCTGTGCGTCGCTTCCTCGAAGGCGGAAATGTGGATATGGCCCGTGCGTGTCTCGGTAGGTCCTATTCCCTTTCTGGTAGAGTGGTGGAAGGGCATCGTGTAGGGCGTGAACTGGGATTCCCCACAGCCAACATAGAAGTGGACAACCCCAACAAGCTGTTGCCCGCTCGCGGAGCCTACGCCGTTTATGTCTATTGGGACGGCGAGCAACATAAAGGAATGCTCAATATCGGTTCGCGCCCCACGCTGAACAACGGCGAAGATACCACGGTGGAAGTTAATATCTTCGACTACGATGGGGACCTTTACGATAAATACCTTACGGTGAGTTTCGAAAGCCGTTTGCGCAACGAACAGAAATTTGACTCTCTCAACGAACTCAAACTCCAGCTTCAGCAGGATGCAGAAGCTGCTAAAGAAATACTGAAATGACAGAAAAACAATCCTGTGTGGCAAAGATTGCTATTATTATAGGTCTTTATTTGATAGTCCAGGTGCTGGCTGGAGCCGTAGCTCTGGTTGCTGGAAATTGGAACAATCTGATGGCAGGTCAGCCTTTAGACAAGAATGCCTTGATGGGCGATGCGCGTTGGATAGGCATTGCCTTGTTTTGTGGTAATCTCATCATGATGGTCCTAATGTGGGCTTTCCGCTTGGTGCGGCGCAATCTGCTCCCCACTCCTCCCGCTGGAACCTTACATGGCTGGGGCTGGGGTATTGTAGCCTTCTTCCTCGTTGTTTTTGGGGTAAACGGAGTGTTCTCTCCTCTTGATTTGAGTGATGGTGGAACAACCCAAATGTTTCAAGGGATGGCAGATAATCCCATCTGCTTTCTGTCGCTAACGCTCATAGGCCCTATTGCCGAAGAATTTGTTTTCCGCGAGGGCATCCAGCGCCATTTGATGGCTTCAAAGGTGCCGATGAAATGGGCCATAATTATATCTGCGGCCCTCTTTAGTGTGGCTCACCTGAATCTTGCACAATCTGTGCCCGCCTTCTTCTTGGGCTACGCTTTGGGCATACTTTATGCTCGAACGGGCGACATCCGTTTGTCGGCCGCTGCTCATGTGCTAAACAATACCTTGGCTGTACTCTTGTTCCAAATATCGGAAGCCGACGACCTGACGAAAATAGTTGGAGTTTATCCCTTGATAATCGTTAGTTCAGTACTGTTAATCTCTGGCATTTTCCTCTTCAGTTATTGGTGGAAGAGGAGTGAGCCTCAGAACAATACCCCCACGATAGGATGAAAATAGGAAAGATAGATTTAGGCGAACGCCCCCTTTTGCTCGCGCCGATGGAAGATGTGACGGATGCAGGCTTCCGCTTGCTTTGTCACCGCATGGGAGCAGCTATGGTCTATTCAGAATTTGTGGCCTCCGATGCGCTGGTGCGCAGCGTGAAGCGGTCGTTTGAAAAACTAAAGATTAGCGACGACGAACGCCCCACGGCCATCCAGATCTATGGGAAAAATCCCGATGCAATGGCCGAAGCCGCCAAAATCGTTGAGGAAGTGGCCCATCCCGACGTTCTCGACATGAATTTCGGTTGCCCCGTGAAGCGCGTAGCAGGGAAAGGCGCTGGCGCTGGCCTTTTGCAAAACGTTCCGCTGATGTTGGAAATCACTCGCCGCGTGGTGGACGCCGTGAAGATACCTGTAACCGCAAAAACACGCCTGGGCTGGGACAGTGAACATGAGATTATTGTAGACCTCGCGGAGCAGTTGCAAGATTGCGGTATTCAAGCCCTCACTATTCATGGACGAACCCGCGCACAGATGTATAAAGGTGATGCCGATTGGTCGCTGATTGGAGAAGTGAAACGGAATCCCCGTATGCACATTCCCATTATTGGTAACGGCGATATTTGTACGGGTGAAGAAGCCCGTCGCGCTTTCGAAGACTATGGCGTTGATGCCGTCATGGTGGGACGTGCCACCTTCGGTCAGCCTTGGATTTTCAAAGAGATGGTGGACACCGTTCATTCTGGCGAACACCTGCTGGAACACGCTTTAGAGAGTGACTACGCACTTTTGTCGGCCGATTGGAAACTCGATGTGCTCAAAGAACAGGTTAGGCAGAGCATTGCCCGCATCGATGAATACCGCGGCATACTCCATGTTCGTCGCCATCTGGCTGCAAGTCCGATTTTCAAGGGAATCCCCAATTTTCGCGACACCCGCATAGCCATTCTTCGCGCCACTACACAGGATGAGCTCTTCGACCTCATGGAACAGGTGCGCCCCTTGGTGAGACGCTACGATGGTAAGCGGCCAGAAGACATGAAAGTAGAAGTGGACGAATAAGACGAAAGCAATTCATTGTCCGCTACTTATCTTGGACGATGTTTCGCTATCATTTGAGAAATAATTATATTTGTGGCATTATAAAATAAGGAAGATATGAAATTTGCTTTGATTGGTTACGGCAAGATGGGACACATGATTGAAGAGATAGCTCGCAGTCGTGGTCACGAAATAGTTTCTATCATCGATATCAATAACCCCGAAGATTTTGATACTGACGCTTTCCGTTCGGCCGAGGTGGCCATCGAATTCACCAATCCTACTGCAGCTTTTGGCAATTATAAGAAAGCTTTTGCGCAGGGTGTGAAGGTGGTGAGTGGTTCTACGGGTTGGCGCAAAGACCATCTCCACGAGGTTGAGGCGCTGATTGCCGAGGGCAATACGCTCTTTTGGGCGTCCAACTTCTCGCTGGGTGTGGCCATCTTTAGTGCTGTCAATAAGTATTTAGCTCGTATCATGAACGCTTATCCTGGCTATGGGGTGAGTATGGAAGAGGTGCACCATGTCCATAAACTCGATGCGCCCAGCGGTACTGCCATCACGTTGGCCGAAGATATTGTGGCGCGCCTTGACCGCAAAACCAATTGGGTGCTGGGCGAATTTCATAAAGCCGATGGAACAGTGGAAGGCACGAAGGACGTAGCAGCCGACAAGTTACGCATCGATGCCATTCGCCGCGATGAAGTGCCTGGCATCCATAGCATCACCTACGACAGCGAGGCAGATAGCATCACCATTACGCACGATGCTCACGGTCGCAAAGGTTTTGCGCTCGGTGCTGTCCTAGCTGCCGAATTCACTGCTACTCATACAGGTTTGCTCACTACTGACGACCTTTTTAAATTTTAAGAAAGATGACGACAGAAAAAACACAAACTCAGGTGGAAGCCACACAGAAAAAGCCCAACTGGATAAAGTTTAGCATCTACACTGTTCTCTACCTCGCTTTCCTTTATTGGGTGGGCAGTTGGTGGGGACTTATCGTTCTCCCTTTCCTCTTCGATGCTTATGTGACTCGTAAGATAAATTGGAGTTGGTGGAAGCAACTCAAGAACAAGACAGCTCGCTCCGTCATGGCATGGGTCGACGCTATCGTCTTTGCCTTGGTGGCCGTTTATTTTTTAAACCAATTCTTCTTCCAGAATTTTGTCATTCCGTCTTCCTCTTTGGAAAAGACGCTTCTGACGGGCGACTATCTTCTCGTGAGTAAGTTGAGCTACGGTCCGCGTATTCCGCAAACGCCGCTCTCTATGCCTCTTATGCAGCACACGTTCCCGATTTTTGGCTGTAAGAGCTATCTGGAACATCCGCATTGGGATTACCGCCGCGTGAAGGGATTGGGCCACGTGCAGGTGAATGATATTGTTGTTTTCAACTATCCTGCTGGCGACACGGTGGTGGCCAATGTGCAGCAGCAAGATTTCTACCGTTTGGCATATCAGTTGGGCGACCAAATGCTTACGCAGCAAATGGGACTTCAGAAGCCTTTCTCGAGCATGCTGACCCCGACAACGCCCTACGCAGAGCAGCAAGCCGTTTATCGTAAGATATATGCTGCCGGACGAGCTTATATAGATGCTAACGAACCTGAATTTGGTGAAGTGTTGAGCCGTCCCACGGATCGCCGTGAGAACTATGTGAAACGCTGTGTCGGACTGCCAGGACAGACGCTCCAAATCATCAACAATCGCATCTATCTTGATGGTAAACCGAACCCCGACCCCGAAAACGTACAGTATAGCTATAGTGTGACGTTCAACTCTCTGCCGAGTGCCGATGAGATAAAAGATTTGGGTATAACAGCTGAGGATCTCTCCTCTAATGTTCCGCAAACGAACACCTATGTCATGCCGCTTACAAAGGCTGTGAAGCAATACCTCATAAGCCAGAAGGGGATGGTTGCAAAAATAGAACCTTTCCCCAGCACAACGGACTGGCTCTTCCCACAGAATATGGCCAAGAATTGGTCAACTTCAAACTACGGTCCTATTTGGATTCCGAAGCGCGGAGCCACCAAACTGCTGTCGCTCTCAACGTTGCCCCTCTATGAACGCTGCATCCGTGTCTACGAAGGTAACACGCTGGAAGTTCGCAATGGGAAAATCTATATCAACGGGCGCCAAACGGATCGCTACACCTTCAAGATGGACTACTACTGGATGATGGGTGACAATCGAGACAATTCTGCCGATTCCCGTTTCTGGGGCTTCGTTCCAGAAGACCATGTTGTGGGTAAGCCTCTCTTTGTTTGGTTGTCGCTCGACCAAGACTACGGCTGGCTGAGTGGTAAGATTCGCTGGAATCGCTTCTTCAAAAATGTCAGCAACATAAAGTAAATCTACCAAAGATGGAATGTGCTAATCAACCTCGTAAGGCGCTTATGTCTTAGCCTATTAGCATATTCCATCTTTTGCACTTTTTTCATTTCTCCAAAGTTTGCGTATACTGAAAGTCTACATATTGCCTCTGCTTGTAGCCATCTTCCTACTCTTGCTCGTGCGCTGCTGCTTCGTTACCCACTACGAGGTACAGACAGCTCTACCTGAGCTAAGTTTGCAAGAGGGCGATCGCTTGCTGGTAGGGCGATATGTTTCGGCAGGAATGAAGCGCGGAACGATAGTGGCTTTCCGTCATCCCTCAACAGCAAAGATAGAGTTAGCGCGCATCATTGCACGTCCTGGCGACTCCCTTTGGGTGGACAATCAGCAGCAGAGCGTTTCTTTTCTGAAGCGAGCAGGCATGGAGAATTCTTTTATGGTGCCCGGCCATTGCGAACCTGTTGATGTACAGCCGCAGAGTGCTCGATTGCTGTATTATGTGCTTCGTCACTATGAAAAGGCGCGAACGGTACAGATAGTTGGTAAACATTTGCTGATCGGCGGTGTTCCCACAACGCGCCTACATTTCAGTCAGAACTATTATTGGCTGGAGAACGTAGGCCTTCTTCCCGAGAGTTTTATCCTTGGCCCTGCGCTCTGCATCACTTATAGCAGTCGAGATTGGCAGCCGCGCTGGAATCGTTTCCTGCGCCCTCTATGATTGCTCCTTTCTATTATTCGTTTTTTCCCTTGAACACAGTCTTACTCTCCTCCGCATATCTCCCTCCCATTCAGTATTTCGCGCGCCTGTATGCTGCCGATCGGATACTGGCCGAACGTTGCGATCATTATGTCAAGCAAACTTATCGCAATCGAGCTGTTATCGCATCGAGCAACGGGCCACTGGCACTGACCGTCCCCATTGTTCGCACGGGTGAGAACAATCAGCCCATGCGCGACCTACGTATTAGCGACCACGGCCGTTGGCGCCGTCTACATTGGACGGCTCTGGTGTCGGCCTACGAGCAAAGCCCTTATTTCCCTTATTATGAGGACGATTTTCGCCACTTCTATGAAGAGCCCTACGAATATCTGGTGGATTTCAACGACGCTTTGCAAGCGAAGATTTGTGAACTGCTCATGCTGACGCCCGATATACGTCCCACCACGGAATATGTCAAGACTCCCGCGCCCGAGATTGAAGACTGCCGCGACCTTATCCGTCCGAAGGTCAGCTTTGAGGAAGATGCGCGTTTCCGTGTTGTGCCATACTATCAAGTTTTCCACTCCCGTTTGGGCTTTCTTCCCAATTTGAGCATCGTAGATCTTTTGTTCAATATGGGGCCCGAATCGCGCTTAGTGCTGAAGAAGAGCTTGGTTTGAGTAAAATAGAAAACGGTGAATAATGAACTTAAGAACATTGCACAAGTGGAGCACTCCAGACATAGATGCGTTGACAATTTCATAGTCAACTTATTAGGTGCTTGTATACTCTCCTTCTGACACCCGTTTAGAAAAGTTGTATTTTGTAGTCACGTTGTCACAGATGTTGAAAATGTTCTGATTACTAAATGCTTAACTGTGTGACAACACTTCTTGACCCTGATTTTGTTGTCACCTTGTTGTCACGCTTGTAGTTGGCTGTTTTTCAGAGAGATAATGGCTGTATGTGACAACGTGACAACAAAAAAACAACACAGGAGAGAAGCGTATATACTCCCTCTTTCTTCTTCTCTTATTTCTATGTACATCTACAATAAGCGCGTCGGCTGACACAATAAGGATATTGGCCGACAGCCTTATTGTATTTAGAAATGCAATAAGGATATTTAC
>CAUSYJ010000060.1:0-8786 GCA_963535845.1 uncultured Alloprevotella sp. | reverse complement strand
CACCGACAAGTGCTACTGGGCACAGCAGTTGGGTGAAATGCCCGACTTCTACAACGCAGCCGACAAGAGCAAGGCAAACTACGTGTACTACGACGCGGCAAAGAAAGGCTGGGCGTGCGACGACTTCCGCCTCACCGACGAACAGCCGTTGCCCATCGGGCTCGACTTCACCGCCGCCACCGTTACCTACGAGCGCAACTTCAATGGCACGCAGAAAGCCACGCTGTGTCTGCCTTACGACTTGTCTGCTCAGGGCTTCAAGGCCTACACCCTCTCGGGCGGCAACAAAAACGAAGTCCATTTCAAGGAAACGAAAGATAAGCTCACGGCATACACACCGTATTACATCACGGCTAACGGTATGCCACAGCTCGGCGGCACGAACATCGAGGTGAAAGCCTACACCGGAGCTAATCTGACGACCAGCGCCAATGGCTACTCTATCAAGGGCACGGTGGTAAGCATGGACAACGCTACGGCAGCTGCCGCTAACGCCTACATTCTGCAGGACGACGGAAAGTTCCATAAAGTAACGACGGAGAACACTGAAGCCGTAGTTCCTCCCTATCGTGCGTACATCACAACGTCTTCAGCAGGCGCCAGGATGCTCGACATCATCCTTAATGGAGAAACCACAGGCATTAACGGCGTAGAAACTACCGACGATAGCACCGTGCGCTACTACGATCTTCAGGGACGATACATTGGCAATACCCTCAAAAACCAACCCAATGGCCTTTACATTGGTAACGGAAAGAAAATAATGAAGAAATAATTAATAACCCCGCCTCCCTCTCTGCCCCTTTCGCTTCTCTTCCTCATGGGAGAAGCAAGCAGAGAGGAGGCATTTAAAAATCATCACAACAATGAAAAAGGAGTATATCCAACCAAGCATCAAAACAAAATCTATTGAGACAGGCTGCATCATTGCAGGTTCTATCAACGTAGGTATCGACGACGGTCCTGCCACAGGTCCCGCACTTTCCAGACAGCAATCTGACGACGAACAGGAGAATCCTTCTTCCTGGAATTGGGACGAATAAAATTCGCCTCAACAAAAGAAATTACTAACCACTAATAATTTCTTTACAACACTTATTCCTCAAACACAGAAAGACCGCAGCGGCTTGTGCTTCTGCGGTCTTTCGGATAAGTGGGAAGAAGGAGGTTAGAGGCGCACCTTAGCAATCAGTTTGCGAAGTTGGCCTTGCCCAATGATGGGTGCATGAGCATCTTCAGGATAAACGAGGCAGAACTCGCCCGGTTGCACCTGGAAGTAGGTTTCTGCCGGAGCTGAATAGAGAGCAAAGTCGTCTGCCTCATTGAAAGGCGCATCACTCTGTCCGAGTGCACTGAGAGGACTGATACCAATTTCTTCCACCCCGCTTAGAGGGAAGTGGACGTCCATATAAGCCCGATGCGCTTCCAGCTTCTGCTCTTCGCGAGTCTTGAGTGTGGCATCGCTAACATTTATGAAGAGGTCGCTACCTTGCAATTCGATACGCCCCGTCTCCACCTTTGAGAGGTCGTGTGAGCGCACATAGTCGAAGAGTTTTTTCAGTAGCGGATGCAATGCGTAGTAGCGTTCTGCATCGGATACAGTGGATAAAATCATAATGATAAAAGAAAAGATGGTGATTCCGAAAATCCCTCCACCTGCCCCATTCGGAGAAATGCGCAGCGTGTCCTAAAAAATGGTAACGAAGCAACTCTGAAGTGTGGAGGCGATGGAGGGACTTTTCGCTTTATTATTTCTGTTCGCGATTACTCAGTTCTTCCAGCATCTTCCAGCAGTTGAAGAGACCACGGGGAACGTGGAAGCAGCCTTTCCACTTACCGCCCTTGAGCGGCAGCAAGACTTCACCACGGCGATTCAGATAGCCATACCATTCAGGATAGTCAGGGTCGGCAAAATGCTTCCATGTATAGTCGTGTACACGCTCGAACCATTCGAGACACTTCGGGTTGCCCGTGAGCTGATAACCTTTGAGCATAGAGATGAGCGTTTCGATATGTACCCACCATAGTTTTTGGTCGAACTCCAACTCATGGCGCGGTTTGCCCAAACGATCCATAAAATAGAAGATACCGCCGTACTGCCCATCCCAACCATATTCCACTTCGGCAAGACTAATTTCAACGGCTTTTTCTATGAGGTCGGGACGGTTCAGACGCTTCCCTAAGTCCATAATAAACCACGTTGATTCGATGGCATGGCCGGGATTGAGTTTGCGCCCATCGAAACTATCAACAAGTTCTCCATCCTTTCCCAAAGCTTCAACCACCAAGCCGATTTCTGGACGATAGAAAACATCGAGCACTTCGTGCAAGCAGGTATCAATGGTCTGATGCAGGAACTCGGGTTCTAACAAAGGCTCAATCTCCAGTGCAACATTACAGAGAATCATGGGGAGGTCGAACGTCTTTAAGCCACGTGAGCCAGGAACGGCCTTGTTCCAGCGAGCCTTTGGATTGTCCACGCGTGAGAGGACGATGTCGAAAGTTTTGCGCGCAATCTCCTCATACTCTTTATTGCCCGTTGCGATGGCCAACTGACCAAAAGCGATGACAGCAAAGGTGTAGGAGAAAATGTTGTAAGGCTCTACGAGCGGCTGCCCCTCGCGGTCAAGAGCGAAATACCAGTTCAACTGGCCGTCATGGCCGTATTTCTTCAGAAATTCCGCTCCCTGAACAGCGCAGTCCAACCATTCTTGCTTATGTTCTACTTCGTTATAGAGCTTGGCAAACATCCACACCTCGCGGCCTTGCAGCCAGATGAATTTGTCCGTATCGTAGACTGAACCGTCGCGGTCGAGACAAGTGAAATAACCGCCAAACTCATGGTCTTGTGACTTGTCGAGCCAAAAAGGAACGACCTTATCGAGCAGTTCACTCTTATACTGCTCCGCCAATGCTTTGAAATTTGTCATATCTAAATTTGTTTGAAAGTCCGCCTTATCATCTCCACAAGAGAAGCTCTTTTCCTTTTGGCAAGAAAGGGAGCAGCGACGAACTTTTATACTGTATTATATATTAGCTTCCGCCCACGTGATTTTTTCTTGAACCAACTTGGCTGGGCGATATTGTTTTTGGCCTTTAGGCTGAATAAGTACATCTTTATCTATCTCGACCTCTTTGGGCCACCCCTTCCAGAAATACTCGAAATAGTTCTGCTCGGAAAGACGCATATTCTTAATGTCAAGTTGGTTAGAGGCTTTATCCGCTTGATCAAACAACTTTTCAGTACCAACAGTAGAAGCTATATCTGTAATAAGTGAAGCAAGCCCCTCACCTGGCATAGTGGCTGTGCCCTCATAGAGAACAAAATAGCCACCAAACTCATCATCTTCATCCGCAGCAATAGTGTCGGCCGTGACCGTAGCCTCGGAACTAAATCCGTCCACCTCTTCTGCATCACGAGGCACTTGTCGCTTTCCAAAGCTAAAGGAACTACCATGATGCTTGAAAAGAGATTCCATTTCTGGAAGAAATCCGCGCACCGATTCCTCATCGCTCACGGCAGTCTTCAAGAGACTTTCGATAGCTTTCTTATTTAGCAGCTTAGCCACTTCGGGATGCTTCTCAAAGAGCATAGAGCCCACTTTTTGAGGTAAGTCCTTGCAGCGTTGAGCCACATCTTTCCAGTTTTCAAGCTTCTGCACTTCGCCAAACTCATTCAGTTTGAAATTGAGCTTCAAGCCTTTCAGTTTTTCAAATATGGGATCCTGCAACTGTCCCTTAAAATCGACCGAAGAGGAGTCTGGCTTGTTGAAATCAAGCAAGGTATATTCCACCGTGTACCCATTCTTTGTAGAGTCGGTCACCACCAATTGGAAATCGCGCCAATAGTGTACCGTATTGACAGTATCATTCTTTTCATTCACACTAAACTCGTTATGAACATAAGTATATTTGATACTATCGTGTTTAGCAAAATAAGCCACAACATCCACGGTGGAATCTGCCGTCGCCTCCTGCGCATAAGTGGTCAAGGACAAGAGAGCGAACAAAGTAAAGAAAAACTTTTTCATTATCAAGAATATTTTAAGACTTTGCGGATTTATCTAATGTTTTCCAAGTCAAGCCCGCCAGCATATTGGCTTCGGGGAAGAGGAAACTTAGGATATAAGCCACCAACACCGAAACACCCATCGACACAAAGCCGAAGAGCAAGAAATTGACGGAGGTGAGGAAATTCATATAGAACACGGCAGCCGTTCCGCATAGGAAACCGATGAGCGCAGCGCGAGCACCGATGCGCGGGAAGAAGATACCCATGAGGAAAAGGCCTCCAATGCCACCGCTTAGTAGGCCAAGGATGGTGTTGAAGTAGTCGAGCAACGATTGGATATTTACCGTAGCCATCAAGATGGCGATGAGCATACCCACCACTCCTGTAACCACGCCGGCAACACGAGCCACACGCAACGTACCCGAGGAACTGAGCGAGGGATAGAGTTTCTTGTAGAGGTCGATAGTGAAAGCCGTTGACACAGAGTTGATATTGGAGGCTATCGTACTCATCGTAGCAGCAAAGACAGCAGCAATGAGCAGCCCGGCAAGACCAGCGGGCAACTGGCTCATCATAAAGAACGGGAAGATAGCGTCAGTCTTAGCCATCGTCATGTCCATGACCGCTGGGTGGGTCTTAAAGAACGTGTAGAGGCCTGTACCGATGGTGAAGAATGCGATGGTGACAAACACACTCATCAAGCCGTTTGTCAAGATACCGCGGGCTGCACTGCGCTCGTCCTTCGTTGTGAGATAGCGCTGGATAACGGTTTGATCGCTGGTATAAGAAATCAGATTGTTGGCCAAACCGCCTAAGATAACCACCCAGAAACAAGCGTTGCGATAGTCAAAAGACCAATCGAAAAGGCGGAACTTATCATTGTCCCAAGCCAAGCGGAAGAAATCATCTGCCCCTTGTCCCGTGTTCACAATGAGATAGCCAGCGGCCAAGAATGCGCCGCCCACAAGGATAATGCCTTGAATCACATCGCCCCACACAACGGCTTCCACACCGCCCATCGTGCAATACACAATGGTGATAGCGGCCATAAGGACAATGCAAATGTAGATATTGATACCTGTAACGGCTGTCATAGCCAAGCTCGGCAAGAACAAAACCAACGCTGTGCGAGCCACCATAAAGACGATGAACAAGAGACTGGCCATGAGGCGCGTCGTATAGTTGAAGCGGCGCTCCAGATACTCGTAAGCAGTCGTCACATTTAGGCGGCGGAAGAATGGGAGGAAATATTTGATAACAGGGAAACTGATGAGCAGAATACAAATCTGCATCGGATAGTAGGTCCAATCAGTGGCGTAGGCCTTAGCTGGGATACTCATATAGGTGATCGCCGAGAGCATGGTGGCAAAGATACTGATACCTGCTGCCCACCAAGGGATGCGGCCACCGCCCTTGAAGAAGTCCTCGCCGCCCTTTTGGCGACGCATGAAATAGAAGCCCAAAGCGATCATCGCTATAAGATAAGTGATGAGTACGGCCCAATTGAGCCAACCGAAGCGGGCTGTATAGGTCATCGTGACGGCGGTAACATCCGCGCTGCGTATGCCCGGCTTCGATTCGCCGTCTACAACAATCCAATGCTGCTGCCCATTGCCGTCGCGGAAAGGCACAACGGCTGCTCCAGCCCGCGCGAGGCGCGGATTCTGAAAGACACGTGCCCAGGAGTCGGTGATAGTTTGGTACACCAATAGGTGGTCGTTGAACTGATACCATGCTGCGGGCAGCAGCATATACTGGGTTTGCGCCTCTTTCAGAGCTGCACTCGGATGTTCCGCCAACTGCTTACCGCGCTGAATGGCTTGTTGGAAAATTTCTCTATTAACACCACCAAAGAAAATGATATGCCCGCTACCACTCACCACTGCTTGTGCACCAACAAGGGCTTGCGGACTGCTAACTCCCTCGGGCAGGATGCGCGAAGTGGGTTGCCAAACGTTTTTCTTGGGATTATAGGCCAGACCATTATCGGCAATGAGATTAGTAGTAGGGTCGAAGCCGCCAAAGACATAGAAAAGAGGATTAAGTGCTCCGTTCTGAACAACGCCACAAGATTGCACACGCCCTGCTCCTGGCAAATCAGGCAGTTCTTCCCAACCCTGATTGGTATGTTCCATCGAAAGACGGAAAGCTTTATTGGAGGGACGACCATTCGTTTGGCCGCCAGCCACATAGATATAGCCATCGCCGAATGCGCCGGCCATTTGGTCGAGGGCAATAGGCAGGGCAGGTAAAGTCTTTATGGAAAGTTTCCCCTTCTGCATCTGAAGCAGAAAGACACTTTTCTCGCTGACTTTTCCATCCTGTGTACCACCGATGCAGACCACACCTTCGGGCGTGGAGATACTCACACCATAGGCCAATGACTTAGGTAAGCGGCCAACATTCACCCACTGTTTTCCATTCAAAGGATTAGCCAAGGCCAGCACAGTATCGTAGAATTTCTTTGCTCCACCAGAAGCTGCGGGAACTTCTGGAAAATTGCAGCCACCAGCCACCAACAGATACTTGTCACTGACACCCGCGAAATGGCCAGAAAGGCCTTCGGTAGGCGTATTAAAGAGAGGTTGCATCGCCTCAAAGCGGACATCGTTGAATTGCTTTTCTTCCTTCTGTTGAGCCAGCAGGGTCAACGGCAGAATAAGGAGGAGGATAAGTAATCGGTATCGTTTCATAATGATGATAAAAGAAAAAGAGGGCTTCCTGTCTGAAACAGGAAGTCCCCTTATGGGGAAGATGAAGGGGACTTTCTAATTATTTATTACAATGCTCAAAGAAATTGATAGCCTCAAGTTCTTTCTTCAACTGCTGTTCTTCCTCTTCCGTAACATTTTGGAAAGGCGTGCGGTTCTTACCGAGATCCAAGCCAATGAGCTTCATAATGCGTTTTCCACCTACTATGTTGCCGCGGAAATGGCAGATAATGTCGATCACATCTTGGGCATAGTTCTGCAACTCGCGTGCCTTTTCGAGATCGCCCTCTTCCCACGCTTTCTGGATGCCTACGAGGCAACGGCCGTTATAGTTGGTTGTGCCGCCAATGCCGCCTTGCGCGCCGCCCATAGCCAGACACGGCAGAATGGTTTCGTCCTGACCGTGGAGCATATCGTACTTGTTGTCTTTATAGCGCAAGCAACGATTGTATTCGTACATACTTTCAAACGTGTACTTGATACCTGCAAAATTGGGGATACGGCCGCTTTCGTCGATGGCTTTCAGGAAATCGTACATCGAAAGGAAACAACCGTTGAAAGCGGGGATGTGATAGAAGAAGAAAGGCAGATTGGGCGCACCAGCTGCAATCTCTTCGCAATATTTTACTAACTCTTCAATCCGTCCGATACGGGGGAACGGAGTTGCCATAGCTCCAATGCCCCACGCCCCTATCTTTTGTGCGTGTTCGGCCAAGCGACGGCTACTCTTAACCATAGTTGAGCCTACATGAACAATGACTTTGAAATCAGCAGGAACGGCCTTTACCCAGGCTTCAGCCAGCTGCATGCGCTCTTCTTCGGTCAGCATATAGCCTTCGCCCGAAGAACCATTGATAAAAACGCCTTTCAGCCCATTGCGCGCTAAGAGAGCTGCATATTGGGGGATGATGTCATAGTTTACTTCACCATTAGGCAAGAATGGGGTAAAGGGAGCGTCGATAAGCCCCTTGATTTTTTCGAATTTCATAAAGGTGTTAATTTCTTATGTGCTCACAAAATTACGGATATTTTATAAAAATACGATTTCTATAAGGGTGTTTTTCCCGTTTTCCTTATAATCTGCTGACTTTCTCCTACTTTGCTCCGAAGCTTCGGTAGGTTTTCTTATTTTTGCAGTTGCAAATTATAAGTTGTTCTACTTATGACTAAAAATACTATTAGCGGACACTTGTCGATCCTTGCCGTTAACGTTATCTTCGGCTTGACAGTACCATTTATGAAAGTGCTGAGCGACGGATGGTTAGAACCTGTCAGTTTGTTGGCCGTTCGCGCTTTCTTCGCCATGCTGATTTTCTGGCTCATTTCTTTCTTCGTTCGGAAAGAGAATGTGTCGGGACGCGAACTTTGGACTATCCTTATCGGAGCGCAATTAGGCTTTGTCCTTTCGCAATACTTCACTGTTTTGAGTCTCAACTATACCAGCGCCGTCTATACGGCCATTGCCTTGGCCTGCACCCCTATTATCTCACTCTTGCTGGGAGCTCTTTTCCAACACGAGCGGATTACGGCGCAGAAACTCATTGGCGTGATGCTCGCACTGGGCGGCGCACTGCTGATGATACTCAAAGGCCAGTCGGCCACTGCTGGAGCGAACGATGTGCTCGGCATTTGCTTAGCACTACTTGGCGGTCTGTCCATCGCTATCTACTACATCATTATGGGCGGTATATCGGAACGCTATTCTGCCACGACACAAATGAAATGGACGTTCCTCTTCTCGGGCATCGCTCTTTTCCCCATCGGTCTCTATCAGTTTCCGTCGCAGGCCATGTACGTTGGCTCACCAAGCACAAGCGTCATCGGTGTCCTCGCCTTTGTCATTCTCTTCTCTACCGTCCTTGCATTCTTCCTCCTACCTTTCGGAATGAAGAGCCTCCCCGCCACCACCGTCAGCATCTACATGAATCTCCAACCCGTTGTTGCTGCCACGGCCGCTATCTTTATGAAGCAGGATTATTTTTCCCTCGACAAGCCCATTTCCGCCCTCCTTGTCATCCTCGGAGCTTACCTCGTTACAAGAGCTCCCAAAGAGGCCAAAGCTT
>CAUSYJ010000059.1:0-8835 GCA_963535845.1 uncultured Alloprevotella sp. | reverse complement strand
CCTACGGGTACTACAGGTCCTGGTAATAAAGATGCCTCTGAAACTCCTTGGAAAGAAAATAATCCCACTACTGGCGGTGTTGGTGTCGGTGGAGGAGAATTCTCAGGCGATGATTGGTAAATACTGTATTTTCCATTTGTAGAATTAAAGAACAAAAGACATATCAGAAAAGATGAGAGGAAATAAAAATAATCAATTCCTTATTTGGAGCTTGTTGCTCAGTTGTGTATTGTTGTTAGCTTCATGTACAGATGTGAATGACAATGGCGATAAAGCGCAAGAAGGAAAAGGAGTGGCTTTTACGCTGACAGCATCCGACTGGAATGTAAAGATAGCGGGCGAGGATTCTCTCCGTGCAACAAAAGCTCCAGCTTCGCCTGACGTGGCAGAGGCAGTGGTAGATCTCAGTCCTGAAGTGTCGGCCAATGTTAGCATTGTGCGCGACGATAGAGAGGTGGGGGAACACTGTGCTCCTGCTCAAACTTCTTTAGGAGCAGGCGATTTCACCATTATTGCTTATCAAGGCAGTGCGAACAATCCAGAAAAGAAAGCAGAACTGAAAGTGCATTGGGACGGCTCTAAATTTACCGATGATGGCAATATAGCTAAGATGCACCTTCCGGCAGGAACATACACCTTTGTTTGTTTCAACGACAAACTGAAGGAAAAAGATGGCAAACTTGTCATGGCAAACTATGATAAGACGGCAAATCTCACAACGGATCAGGACTATCAGACCTATTATGACAATCTTGCAGACGACTACGATAAAGCATTGGTGGGAAAAGTCACTACAGCGGTTCCTAACAATAGAATTGAAGTTCCCTTTGTGCTGAGTCATCCATGGTCACGTGTGAAGTTTCAAATAGTGGGTGTGGGATTGGCTTTCAATAATAAAGACACAGATTATAGCACTACCGGAACGCCAACGCCCATCTCCTATGATGCTGACGTTAGTGCAGCTACGGTGATGACTCCTTCGGCTGAAAGTGTCACTACGAGTATGGCTCAGACGAAGAGCGTGTATGAATTGAATGCTATGACGCTCGCTCCTGTGGACTACTCCCAGAGCGATGTGGATGTCAATACTGGAGCGGAGAAAATCAACAACAAGCGTGTGTTTCATTTTGGAGCGTTCGAAAATGTTCCCCATGCAACAGAACTTGCTCCTTGGCATTACTATTATGATAGTTACCAGCGCGCACAAACGTCTTTGCAGTATTTCCCTGCAGGGGCAAACTTGAAGGCCTACAAATGGAATGCTGCGGCAGTGAGCTTCTATCGGAAACCGCTCTCTTTTGAGAAACTCTATCAGACCATTGAGGATATTCTCCCCGCATCGCTCGAAGCCAATGGTAGCTATACGGTGCGCATTTATATGTCGTACAATTTTAAGTATCTCTTCAGTGACGGCACAGTGGGAACGCTTGCAGAGAACAATAACTGGAAAACAAAGACGCCGATAGCCCTTGTGACGAGTATGAAGACAAAGACGGCTGTAGGACTGAGAACAGATGGGCGTGTGAATATTATAAAGGATCGGACGGGAATAGAACATATCAATAGAGACTTCTATGCCACGAACTCTCCGAAGTTGCCCACACTGCTGAATGGTTACAGAACAACTTATGATCCCGCTTATGCGTATGATCAGTCAAAGGCTCATGCTGAGGATCAAAATCTCCCAGCCTTCTATACTGCGGCTCACTACAATCCAGGTGTGGCTGTAACTGCAGAATGGTTGAAGAATCCTTCGACGGATGTAAATGATAGCATCGGAAAATGGTATCTCCCTGCTTATGGAGAATTGGTGAATATGTACCGCACCGTAGGCTATGGAACGTATTATAAGATTTCAGATAAGCGTAAGGAAACTTTCCAGTTTAACACGGAATACGAATGGAGACCAGTCTTTATAGATATTGCTTTCAGACAAGCTGGTCGTTCATTCCCTCCTACTTGGAATCAATATTGGACCAGTACGGAGTTGGAACGTCCTACTTCTAATTTCGATTTCTGTGCAGAAATGACCTATCGTACGGAAGGTAAATTCTGGATGAGATTGGATTATTATAATAGTGGTGCAGTGCTACCGTTTATCCACTTTAAGTAAAAAGGTCATTTGCCGCATCTACGGAAAGATGCACGGCACAACAGAAAAATCCCCTGCAAGCAAACTGCTTGCAGGGGATTTTTATAATAGAGTATCTCGGTTTTAGAGATTGGCTAATTCAAGCACTTTTTCAACAGCAGCTTCGAGACCGTTAACGTCCTTTCCGCCTGCTGTGGCAAAGTGAGGCGCACCGCCACCGCCACCTTGGATAAGTTTGGCTGCTTCGCGCACCATCTGTCCCGCATTAAGGGCGTTATCCTTCACGAGGTCTTTGCTGATCATCACCGTTAAGAGCGGTTTGCCTTCATAGCTTGAACCCAATACGCAGAGCATCTTCTCGGGCAACTGTCCTGACACCTGGAAAGCCAAGTCTTTGACAGCATCGGGAGAAATACTCATGGGGAGTACGCTCTTAAGTACCTTAATGCCGTTGATGTCTTCAGCACGTTCGAGGAGGCTCGCCTTGATTTGCTGCACCTTCTGCTTCACGAAGTCCTCTACCTGAGCTTTCAGTCCGCTGTTTTCTTCGATGGTTTTCTGAATAGCTGCCGTGAGATCCTTAGCGTTGTTGAAGAGTTCTTTCAAACTCGTCAGCAAGTCTTGTTGCATATAGACACTTTCTTCTGCTGCCTTACCGGTGAGAGCTTCGATGCGGCGAACACCAGCAGCTACACTGCTCTCGCTCACGATGCGGAACAAACCGAGACGACCAGTACTCTTGGCATGGCAACCGCCGCAGAACTCTACACTGTTGCCGAACTGTACAACACGAACTTCATCTCCATATTTCTCGCCAAAGAGAGCGATGGCGCCCATACGCTTGGCTTCTTCCATAGGTACGTTGCGATGATCCTGCAAGGGGATGTCCTCGCGGATACGACGGTTGACGATCTGTTCAACCTTACGTAATTCTTCCGGCGTCACTTTCTGGAAGTGAGAGAAGTCGAAGCGCAGATAGTCGGGCGTAACAAGCGAGCCTTTTTGTTCTACATGGCTACCGAGAACCTCGCGGAGGGCTTGGTCGATGAGGTGAGTGGCCGTGTGGTTGGCTTCGCTGCCACGACGCGCTTCGAGGTCGATTATTGCGCGGAAATCAGCTGCCGGATTTTCGGGCAGTTGTTTTGTTAGATGAATGGGAAGGTTGTTCTCGCGCTTCGTATCGAAAATCTGAACTGTTTCGTTCGCACTGCGGAGAATACCTTTGTCGCCCACCTGGCCGCCCATCTCAGCATAGAACGGAGTAGTGTCAAGCACGAGTTCGTAGTAGGTCTGCTTCTTCTGCTGCACTTTGCGGTAGCGCAGGATATGGCAGTCGGCCTCTGTCTCGTCCCAACCCACAAACTTGTCTTCTCCTTCGCGGAGCACTACCCAGTCTCCAGTTTCTACTGCCGCAGCGTTGCGAGCGCGTTCCTTTTGCTTCTGCATCTCTGCGTTGAAGCCTTCTTCGTCCGTCTTGAGTCCCTGCTCAGCACAGATGAGTTCCGTGAGATCGAAGGGGAAACCGTAAGTGTCGAAAAGCGTGAAAGCCTTAGCACCATCAAGTGTGTCGCTACCAGCTGCCTTGGTTTCACGAATAAGTCCGTCGAGCAGGTTGATACCTGTTGCCAAAGTGCGGAGGAAGCTATCTTCCTCTTCCTTGATAACGCGGGTGATGAGCTCCTGCTGCGCAACAAGTTCGGGATAGGCTCCACCCATCTCTTTTACGAAGGTAGGGATGAGCTGATAGATGAAAGCCCGCTTCTGATTCAGAAAAGTGTAGGCGTAGCGCACTGCACGGCGCAAAATACGGCGAATCACATAACCTGCTTTCGCATTACTGGGCAACTGACCGTCAGCAATGGAGAAAGCGATGGCACGGAGGTGGTCAGCAACCACACGCATGGCCACATCAACATTTTGTTCCTTACCATAAGTAAAGCCGGAGAGTTGTTCCTCTTTCTTGATGATGGGTTGGAAAATATCGGTGTCGTAGTTGGAGTTCTTACCCTGCAGCATACGTACCAAGCGTTCGAAGCCCATACCCGTATCGATGACGTGCATAGGAAGTGGTTCGAGAGTGCCATCCGCTTTGCGGTTGTACTGCATGAATACGATGTTCCAGATTTCGATAACTTGAGGGTCATCCTTATTAACGAGTTCACGTCCTGGCACTTTTGCTTTCTCTTCTGCTGAGCGAGAATCGACATGTATTTCGGAGCAAGGGCCGCAAGGACCTGTGTCGCCCATCTCCCAGAAATTGTCGTGCTTGTTGCCGTTGATGATATGGTCGGTTGGAACATGCTTAGCCCAGAAGTTGGCTGCTTCGTCGTCGCGCTCAAGGCCTTCTTCCTTAGATCCCTCAAACACGGTGACGTAGAGATCTTTCGGGTCGAGGTGCAGAACATCGACGAGATACTCCCAAGCATAGTCGATCGCTTTCTCTTTGAAGTAATCGCCAAAGCTCCAGTTGCCGAGCATCTCAAACATAGTATGGTGATAAGTGTCGTGACCTACTTCTTCAAGGTCATTGTGCTTGCCGCTCACGCGCAGACACTTCTGTGAGTCTGTACGACGGCGCGGCTCTGGCTCACGCGTGCCGAGGATGATATCTTTCCATTGATTCATACCGGCATTTGTAAACATCAGCGTGGGGTCGTCCTTGACAACCATCGGAGCAGAAGGTACAATCGTGTGTCCCTTGCTTTCGAAGAATTTCTTGTACGACTCGCGGATTTCGTTTGCTGTCATTATTCTGTATTTTTATTAGTTTTCTTTTTCTAAAGGTGCAAAAATACTGCAAAGTGGCTGAAACGCAAAGTTCCACACCTTGTTTTCCTTATTCTGTGCCCTTACTGACGCCCGAAGAAAACAAGGCAAGCCCACTCACGCGAAGAATGTGTTCGCGGAGTGGGCTTGTGGAATCTTGACGCCGTTAAAGGTGTCGCGTTAGAGTTTACCGATAGTCTTTGTGAGTTGCTGTCCCATGCCGATGCTGTAGCCCTGGCTGAAGAATACAACGCGGTTGAACGTGTCGCCGATAATCACAACAGGGCGTTCGGGGCTTTGTGTCAAACCGCTACCAAAGAGGTCGTTGGCCACTTGCTGTTTGCTATCGATGCCAAAGCGGAGGTTCTTCGGCAGGTTAGGAAATTCGCTGCGACGTTTCATGAAGGAGTCGTACTCTGCTGCCGTGGGGAAGAGCATTAGGATGGTGCGTCCCCAGCTTTCAAGTTCGGCACGACTGGCTTCAATATCGTGGAGAATATGGGTACTCGGCTCGTTGTTGGCTTTGAGTAGCCCGACGATGAAATAGCCGCGTCCAGTGGTGGAGAGAACGCTCTTCTCTTTGGCTTCCTCTATGTCGTGGTAGATGTTCTCAGCGTTGAACGAACCGATGACGCTTACCTGGCTGGAATCCTCCCGCATAACGAGCTGTACCGTGGTGTCGGCCGTTACGGGGAACACACTGATGTGGCAGAGCACACTGCCGTCGGCTAAACGTGTGCCGGAAGTGAGCAGATAATCGCCGTGCTCCACTTCTACGCCCTTTTTGAATGTTTCCGCCCAAGTAGCGTTCTCGTCATAACCTTGCAGCTTTGGTAGTCCGTCTTCGAGGCGCGAGAGGGAGAAGTGGGAATAGTAGGACGGATTTTCCATGAAACGACGCGGAGAATAGGAGAGAGCAAGGTTTGACAACTGAGAGTTCGCGGCAGCTTGCGTTGGACCGAAATCTACTGTTTTCCATTCTCCATCCCAATATTGGAAATTGCTCGTCACTTCATCACGGCGAGCGGGAATGCCCAATGTGCGGCACATTGCCACGAAGCAGATACCTTTGGAAGTGGCTGAGGCTTCTTGAGAGGAGAGCACCGTGGCGGGAGCTTGAGGGATGAAGCGTGAAGCGGGTGTAGTGTCGGTCTTCACACCATTTAGCTTCTGCATGATTGTCCCCACTTGTTCGTTGGTATGAGTGAATGTTCGGATTGTTTCCACGGTTTGAGCCAGCTCTTCGCGCCACGGTGTGAGCTCTTCCGTTGAGATGCGAGGGCAGAGCACGTAGTGTGAGTTGCGTTGGAAGTCCTCTTCGCCCACTTTCGTTGCGCTCGGTGTGGACAACTGCTTTTCGATTTGTTCGATGTGGTTGATGATAACTTTTTCGTCAAAATCGCGCAAGTCTTTATCTGTTAAACTTTCGAGTACGTACAGAACAAGATCTTTTTGCGTCAAATTCTTCGACAATACGCATATATTCTTTTCTTGGTTGAAATGTTCAAGCACATCGTAGAGCGCCATGAAGTTTCCCTCCGATTTTTTGAAGAGCGGTTGCAAGCGGGCAGCATCGTAGTTTAATACTTCGGCTATTTCCTCCACCTTCTTCTCGCTTGGCCACACTGAAGGCCATTTCATGCGCTGAGCATCCTCTTGCGCCAATCGCTTATTGTTGAGAGCTTCGGCTTCGGGCGACACTTTCGGATAGTTGTTGCTAACGGGAGGAGGAGTGAGCGTTAAGTCAGTTTCAAAGCGATCGCCGGATTTATGAGTAAGGCGTATCTCCGTGGGGTGTTTACCCTGATTCGGCGAAACTTTGGCAAAACCGTAGCGTCCGTCCTTTGCTGCCCAAACAAGGAGATCGCCCTTTCCGCAGATGAGTGAGGCTTCACCGCGAGCATCCGACTGAGTGGAGTAGAGCGTATAAAATTCAGCATAATTGTAAAGACCGAAGCGCACTTTAGCATCGCGCACTTTGCGCCCTCTTTCATCAACAATGCGTACGCTGCGTCGCTCAACAGGAGCGTAATTATTGGTCACATTGATAGTGGTTTGCAGCGGATATTGCTGGAGGATTTGTTCGTCGCCTTGATATCGTCCCATGACGGTAGTATTCATCAGCATACCACGTGCTGCGGGCTGGTTGAACCACGCAATATTCAATTCCGCAGCTGGTTCGCAAGCACCGAGAAACTGCCATTTTCCATCGACGTAAGCCTCCACCCACGCGTGGTTATCATCGGTGTGCGCCCAACGCGGGGTGTACACTTGGCGCGCCGGTATGCCCACAGCTCTAAGAGCACTCACCGCCAGCGTACTCTCCTCGCCGCAACGCCCCGTAGTGGTGCGCATGGAAGCCAGAGGGCTGGAGGTGCGAGCATCTGAAGGGCGATAGGTCATCACCGAGTGGCACCAATGATTCACTTCGAGAGCCGCATCGTGCCAATTCATGTAGCGCACGCGCTTTCGGAGAACTTCGTAGATTTTTATACGGAAAGAATCAAGATGTTCGTTGTTGACACGAATAGGCAAAACAAAATGCTGCCATTCACGGTCGGGAATCTGTTTTCCCCAAGGAAAATCAGTGCGAGTTTGGAGCGCTAAGCGCGCATTATCCAGCATGAACTGTGGGTCATAATCCGTCACATCGGGCCAGTCCATGTAGGCATACAGAAATTGGAGCGCATCGCGTTCTTGCGGTGTCTTCGCCAGTTTCAGCGCCTCTTGCGGATGTGTGCAAACTGAATTTTTGAAGCGCTGTTGGAAATCGGCCTGCACTTCTTTCGCCGTTTGTGCTGTAGCTTGTAGGCAGAGAACAGCCCAAAGCATCATCAGAATTTTTTTCATAGAGAATCAGTCTTTCTTTGCAGCAAAGATATGAAAATTGCAGGAAATTCTAAAAAAGAAAGCGGAAAGTGCGTAAGTTGGATAAGTAAAGGTGTTACGAGCGTAGGCAAATTCTGTTTTTTTATGTGGAAAAACTAAAAATGATGGGGCGAAATTCGTTGATTAAAAGCATTTTCCGCGCCAAAAGATTTTGTTTTTATATAAATAAGTACTACTTTTGCACCCGCATTGAGTCCGAAGGGGCCGAAAAAGTGAAGAAAATCGAAGAGAAACAAAGCGACGCGCTACCACACAGCGCCGAACAGCGTGGACATTCGATAGATTCTTCCGCCTCCCGGAAAAATCCGTTTAAACAATAATTTATAATGTACGCAATCGTAGAGATTAACGGTCAGCAGTTCAAGGCAGAAGAGGGCAAGAAGCTCTTCGTCAATCATTTGCAGAATGCAGAAGACGGCCAAACTGTTGAATTTGACAAGGTGCTGCTGGTAGACGCAGACGGCACGGTAACTGTAGGCGCTCCCACTGTTGACGGCGCAAAGGTAGTTGCAGAAGTAGCTTCCAAGCTCGTTAAGGGTGACAAAGTTCTTATTTTCCATAAGAAGCGTCGTAAGGGCTATCGCAAGCTCAACGGCTATCGTCATCAGTTCACTGAGTTGGTAATCAAACAAGTTATTGCTTAACCCCTAAAATTATTTTAAGAAATGGCACATAAAAAAGGTGTAGGTAGTTCTAAGAACGGCCGCGAATCAGCTTCAAAGCGTTTAGGTGTTAAGATTTGGGGTGGCCAAACTTGCGTAGCAGGCAACATTCTTGTTCGCCAGCGCGGTACGGTTCACTATCCCGGTAAGAACGTTGCTAAGGGTAAGGACGACACTCTGTATGCTTTGGCAGACGGTGTTGTTGTTTTCCGTCGTGGTAGCCGCGACCGCAGCGTTGTTTCCGTAGAGCCCCAAGCTGAAGCCTAAGGCTAAGGTAACTAACAATTTAAGAAAGAGGACATCGAACAATCTCGATGCCCTCTTTTTTGTGCTTACTTCGGAATGATATGGGATGTAGTGGTAGTAAAATAGTAGATATCGGATATTATTCCCAGTAGTATATGTTTGTAGTATTACTTTATATAG
>CAUSYJ010000058.1:0-8918 GCA_963535845.1 uncultured Alloprevotella sp. | reverse complement strand
TGCCCCTGGGCTGCATTACTACCTCTGAAACTACCTAAAATAACTATACGGCAATCAAAAAGATCTACACTATAGATAAAAATGCAACCATACTTCACCTACTTTTCATGCAACACAAAAGATAACTAATATCAGCTCCTTTATTTTTTATAGGAGAGAGGCATGAGAAGTTACCATCCCAAGTTTTTGTTCACTTAGATGTGGAGCACACTTTTACAAGAAAAGTCGTAGTATTAAAACTGTCATTTTGAAACATTACCATTTATCTGTCAGCCATGTACGATGAGAAAGTATTATCTTTGCAGCGAAGATTAAAACTTTATGAGCAATGAACGCAATTAAACTTGACATCACGAAAGCTGCTCAGTTTCTGAACGCTGACGCAGTGACTGCTTTAGAGCCCGAAGTAAAGAAGGCTCACGAATCACTTGAGAACGGCACCTGCCAGGGTAATGACTTCCTCGGTTGGCTGCATCTGCCTTCCAGCATCACTCCCGAATTTTTGGCCGACATCAAGGCAACGGCACAGACACTTCGCGAAAACTGCGAGGCTATCGTTGTGGCTGGTATCGGTGGTTCTTATCTCGGTGCACGCGCTGTTATCGAATGTCTGAAAAATAATTTTGAAGAACTAACGCCCCGCATTCTCTTTGCTGGTAATAATATCAGTGAGGACTATCTGAGCGAACTCACCACTTATCTCAAAACTCGCAAATTTGGCGTTATAAACATCAGCAAGTCGGGTACTACCACCGAAACGGCCCTCACTTTCCGTTTGCTCCGCAGCCAGTGTGAAGAGCAGCGCGGTAAGGAAGAAGCACGCAAGGTTATTGTTGCTGTGACCGATGCTAAGAAAGGAGCTGCCCGCGTGACGGCCGACAAAGAAGGCTATAAGAGCTATGTGATCCCCGACAATGTTGGCGGTCGTTTCAGCGTGCTCACTCCCGTAGGCCTCCTGCCCATTGCTTGCGCAGGTTTCGATATTGAAGAACTTGTACGCGGTGCTCAAGACATGGAGAAACTCTGCCAAACAGCTCCGTACGCGGAAAATCCTGCAGAACAATATGCCGCTGTTCGCAACCTGCTTTATCGTGCAGGCAAGCACATCGAAATTCTCGCCAACTATCAGCCAAAACTCCACTACGTCAATGAATGGTGGAAGCAACTTTATGGAGAGAGCGAAGGCAAGGACAACAAGGGCATTTTCCCTGCTGCTGTAGATCTCACCACAGACCTCCACTCTATGGGTCAGTGGATTCAGGAAGGCGAACGCAACATCTTCGAGACGGTTGTTTCTGTTGAAAAGTCAAAGTACACAGTTCTCTTCCCCCACGATGAGGAAAATCTCGACGGTTTGAACTTCCTCGAGGGCAAGCACGTGGACGAAGTCAACAAGATGGCCGAACTGGGCACACAGTTGGCTCACGTAGACGGCGGCGTTCCCAACATCCGCATCAGCGTGCCCGAACTGACGGAGTACTACATCGGTCAGTTGCTCTATTTCTTTGAAGTAGCGTGCGGCATTAGTGGTAACTTACTGGGCGTTAATCCGTTCAACCAACCGGGCGTTGAGAGCTACAAGAAGAATATGTTTGCACTGCTCAACAAGCCTGGCTATGAGGCTGAGAGCAAAGCTATTCGTGAACGTCTGAACAAGTAAGAGATACACAGATGTCCCCTTCGCCTTCCCACGTGGGAAGGCTGAGGGGATTTCTCGTACATAACTGATGACTCACACCTATAATAATATAACAGCCCCTGAATCTTTCCTCACGGAGAAATTCAGCGAGGCTGTTTTTGCTTATTTGGCACAGAACGGCTTTGAGCATTTTTGTCTGAAAGCCGTACTTTTCGACATGGACGGAGTACTCTTCGACTCGATGCCCAATCATGCTAAAAGTTGGGAAGAAGTGGGACAACGCTTCCGTTTGGGTATAACAGCGGAGGACGCCTACCTCCACGAAGGGCGCACAGGAGCTTCTACCATCAACAGCTTTGCCCGCCGCGACTGGGGCCGAGAGGCTACAACGGAAGAGATAGAGGAAATCTATGCCGAGAAGTGCCGACTCTTCAACAAATGCGAGATGGCGCAGAATATGCCTGGAGCTGAACGTGTCCTCAACGCCGTGCGCGATGCAGGACTTCAGATTCTCGTGGTGACGGGAAGTGGACAGGCCTCACTACTTGAGCGTTTGCAAACCCACTATCCTGGTTTTTTCAACCCCGACCATATCGTATCAAGTAAAGACTGCCACCACGGTAAGCCTCATCCCGATCCATATCTCTTAGGACTGGAGAAAGCTGGCGTTCGGCCTTGGGAAGCTCTCGTTGTGGAGAATGCCCCCTTAGGTGTTCAAGCTGCCCACGCGGCTCATATATTTACTATCGCCGTCAACACAGGACCGCTCCCCAACGAGACGCTCCGAGATGCTGGCGCAAACATCCTGTTCCCCTCCATGACGGCTTTAGCCGATGAATGGAGAGGCTAAAACATTTCTTCCGAAGGGGGAACTGTTCCTTCCCTACTCGGATTTCTCTGAGAAAATATCGTAATATCCACTCACTTTGACTCTCAACGAACTTCTTCCGCTCTACGCCGCCCATCCACAGGTGGCAGCATTGGCTAAAATAATTGGAGAAAACAGTCCGCGGATCACTTTCTGCAACGGGCTTCATGGCTCGGCAGCCGCTATGGTGTTTTCTGCTCTCACATGCCGACGCATCAAAGGAAAGCCCTATCTCTTCGTCCTCAATGATGAAGAGGAGGCGGGCTATTTCTATCACGATCTCACACAGATGCTGGGCGATAAGAATGTGCTCTTCTTTCCTTCCTCTTATCGCCGTGCTGTGAAATACGCGCAGCGGGATGCCGCCAACGAGGTACTTCGCACACAGGTACTCAATGCGTTAGCGGACAGAAATGAGGAATATCTTTTTATCGTTACCTACCCCGAGGCGTTGAGCGAACGTGTGGCACCGAAAATCTCGTTTGAGGCGCGCACCATCAAGATTCAGGAAGGCGGAAACTACGACCTTCCGCAGCTCGAGCGCCAGCTGCTGGAGCTTGGTTTCCGCCGTGTAGACTACGTTTACGAGCCTGGAGAGTTTGCCGTGCGCGGTAGTATTTTGGACGTATTTAGCTATTCCTCCGAATATCCTTACCGTGTCGATTTCTTCGGTGATGATGTGGAAACGATTCGTACGTTTGAGGTGCAGACACAGCTTTCAAAAGATCGCTTAAAAGATGTTGCCGTAGTACCCGAAATGGAAGGAGGCAATTCGGATTTAGTACCATTCACAGACTATCTTCCCACCGATGCTTTGCTTGTGGTGAAGAATTGGGTTCTCATTACCGACACCATACAGAAGGTTTTCGATGAAGGGTTTGCCAAACAAGCCTACATCGAGAAAAAGGATAGCAAAGAACGCCCCGAATGGGAAATTTATGAGGAAGAAGAGGAGTCACGCCGCTCCACTCTCACGGCAGGCCCAACAAAGGAGCTTGACAAGAACCGCCTGCTTGTGTCGGGACGCGAACTGGGCAAAGCTCTCCTCGCCCTGCAACGCATCGAGATGGGTAACACTCCGTCAGATACGCCAAAGGCTCAACTGCACTTCAAAACGCAGGTGCAGCCCATCTACCATAAGAACTTCGAGATGGTCAGGACTTCGCTCAACGATTTCCACAACCGCCATTATCGCATCTTTATTGCGGCCGACAGTGGGAAGCAGAACGAGCGTCTGACAGAAATTCTGGCCTCACTTCCCACTGACACCACAACGCCGACCTCTGCTCCGTCGGCCGATACTCCTCTTTTCACCCCCGTTCTGAAAACCTTGCACGAGGGGTTCTCCGATGAAGACTTGCAGGTGTGCTTCTTCACCGACCACCAGATATTCGACCGATTCCACAAATACAACCTAAAGAGCGATCACGCCCGCGATGCCAAGATGGCCCTTACGCTGAAAGAGCTGATGCAGTTTCAGCCGGGCGATTTCATCGTACACATCGACCACGGCGTGGGACGCTTTGCCGGATTGGTGCGTATGCCCGCTGCCGATGGTACGCAGCAGGAGATGATTAAGCTGACCTACCAAAACGACGACATCGTCTTGGTGAGCATCCACTCTCTTCATAAGCTTTCCAAATACAAAGGGCGCGAGGGCGAAGCTCCCAAGCTAAGCCGCCTGGGTACGGGAGCTTGGGAAAAACTAAAGGAGCGCACCAAGAAGAAAATCAAAGACATTGCTCGCGACCTCATCAAGCTCTATTCGAAGCGCAAAGAGGAAAAAGGCTTTGCCTACAGTGCCGACACCTACTTGCAAAACGAGTTGGAAGCCAGTTTTGCTTACGAAGACACGCCCGACCAGCTCAAAGTGACGCAAGAAGTGAAAGCCGACATGGAGAGTGCAAAACCAATGGATCGTCTGGTTTGTGGAGATGTAGGCTTTGGCAAAACGGAGATTGCCGTGCGGGCAGCGATGAAAGCTGCAGCCGATGGGAAACAAGTGGCTGTGCTCGTGCCTACAACCGTTTTGGCGTTGCAACACTTCAAAACGTTTGAGAAACGCTTGAAGAACTTCCCCGTACGCGTGGACTATCTCTCGCGTGCTCGTACACCGAAACAGGTGCGCGAACTCTTAACTGATTTGGCCGAGGGGAAAGTCGATATCCTTGTGGGCACTCACAAACTCATCGGCAAAAGTGTGAAATTCAAAGATCTTGGGCTTCTCATCATCGACGAGGAACAAAAGTTTGGCGTTGCTGTCAAGGAGAAACTCCGCCAGCTGAAAGTGAATGTAGATACGCTCACCATGTCGGCCACACCGATTCCGCGCACCTTGCAGTTCTCACTGATGGGGGCGCGCGACTTTAGCGTCATTCAAACGCCACCCCCCAACCGACGCCCGATACAGACGGAGGTACACACCTTTAGTCACGAGATAATTGCCGATGCCGTTAATTTCGAAATGAGTCGGAACGGACAGACTTACATCGTTACTCACCGTGTCTCGGCGCTTAACAATCTCAAAGAATTGGTAAAGAAATATGTGCCCGATGCCCGCGTGGCTATCGGTCACGGGCAGATGCCCCCCGCCGAATTGGAGAAAATCATTCTGGGCTTTGCCAACTACGATTACGACGTACTCATCTCCACCACCATCGTGGAGAATGGTATCGACATCAGTAACGCCAACACCATTATCATTGATGCTGCCAACCATTTCGGGCTGAGCGACCTCCACCAGATGCGCGGCCGCGTGGGTCGCTCGGATCGCAAGGCGTTTTGCTACCTCTTAGCACCACCTCTGGCGCATCTGAGCGAGGAGAGCCGCCGCCGACTGCAAGCCATCGAGGAGTTTAGCGATTTGGGCTCTGGCATACACATCGCTATGCAGGACCTCGACATCCGCGGAGCTGGCAATCTCTTAGGCGCGGAGCAGAGCGGTTTTATTGCCGACTTAGGTTACGAAACCTACCAAAAAATTTTGGCAGAAGCCGTCAGCGAACTCAAAAATGACGAGTTTGCCGAGTTGTACAAAGAAGAGTTGCAACACTCGACTCTCACAGGCGACTTCTTTGTGGATGAATGCAATGTGGAATGCGATCTGCATGCATTCTTCCCCGAAACCTATGTGCCAGGAGCCAGCGAGCGTATGTTGCTCTATCGCGAACTGGACGGCCTCACTACCGATGAGCAAATTGCCGATTTCCGCCAGCGCATGACCGATCGCTTTGGCGCATTGCCGCCCGAAGGTGAGGAACTGTTGCGCATAGTACCTCTGCGCCGTCTTGGCCGCAAGGTGGGAGCAGAGCGACTGACGCTAAAGAATGGGCGCATGACTCTTTATTTCGTATCGAAATATGATTCGCCGTTCTATCAGAGTTCTACTTTCGACCGCCTCATTCAGTATGCCACGCAAAACTATCGCACCACTGAATTGAAAGAAAGTGCGGGCAAACGCCGTATGGTTATCAAAAACGTTCCCACGGTGGAGCGCGCTCTCAGTCTACTCCAAAAAATCACGGAATAAGGCATTGCGCATCGCGGACAACTTCAGCTCTGAAAACTACTTGCCCATTCTATACCATCTTGCTCAAAACGGTTAGAGAATCTACGAGAAGTGCCGACTTCCTTGTTCTGCCACACGCCTCGCACGTTCTTTGGCTAAATATTATTCCCACTAAAAAACATTCTCTCTTATCAATATGAATCTAAAAACACTTTTCTGCTCTTCGGAGAAGGCTAAGCGAATCAACCCTCTCTACTTGATTGGCGGCCACTTCTTGTCGTTGTATCTCATCATTGGTTTCATCTTGCGCATCGTGCTCATGGCCTTTTCTCCAGCCGATGCCACTTACACGGCGATGGGCATACTACGTGGTCTCACCGTTGGACTTCTGTCCGACTTTGGTATGGGACTGTTGCTCCTCATCCCGCTCTTTGTTTTCTACATAGGGCTCAACGAATACAAATATAAGAAGTACGCAGCCATCTCCATCTGCCTGCTGCTCATTGCTGGATTGGCCTACGCCTTTTGGCCTGGATCCATTTTCCGCCAGTACGGGGGCGGTGCTCCGCGCATTGCGCAAATTTTCTTGGGATGGAAACTCCTGAGTTTCTCCCTTCGCGCCTTCATTCCGCGCATACGCAAAGCATGGCGCGCCTGCACGCTCTATCTCACATGGGGCATCTATATTCTGCTACTATTAGTGGTCTCTGCGGGCGAGTTCTTTTTCTGGGAGGAATTTGGCGTGCGCTACAACTTCATCGCCGTGGACTATCTGGTCTATACGCACGAAGTCATTGGCAATATTATGGAGTCCTATTCCATCGCTCCTTTAATAGCCGTTCTCCTACTGATCACGCTGGGCCTCATCTTGGCGGTCGTGCGCAAACGCCGTTTCCAGTTGGAGGGGAATTATACCCTCCGCCGCTTCGGTTTTGAAACGCTGCTGGCTATGGTGCTTGTCAGTGCGGGCTTTGGAGCTACCTCACTGACACATAACCTTGACGCCAACAATCAGTATGTCACACAAATCGAGCAGAATGGCGCGTACGACTTTGTGCGGGCTTTCTTGAACAACAAACTGGAGTATGACAAGTTCTACACGATGCTCCCACCAGCACAATGCGAGGCGCTCTATCGCCAGCAAACAGGCTTGGATGCCAACGGGACGAAGCAACTCTCGGATGGACAAGGAGCTGAAAAATACAATATCGTGCTGATCACGGTGGAGAGTTTGAGCGCCGACTTCCTTACGCGCTACGGCAACAAGGAGGGACTGACGCCAAACATTGACCGCCTCATGGCGCAGAGCCTTGTTTTCGACAGCCTTTACGCTTGCGGAAATCGCACCGTGAGAGGTTTGGAGGCTCTTTCGCTTTGCGTCCCACCTCATGCCGGGGAGAGCGTTATCAAGCAGAAGAACAACCGCATGGGCGCACTCTCTGTGGGCTATCAGCTCCGTAAGTTGGGCTACACCACGCAGTTTCTCTATGGTGGCTACAGCTATTTTGACAACATGGGCGACTATTTCTCCCACAATGGCTACGAGGTGATCGATCGCTCCAACATAGCCAAACAGAACATCACCTTTGCCAATATTTGGGGCGTTTGTGATGAGGATATTTTCAACAAAGGCTTGGAGGTGTTTGATGCCGACGCAAAAACAGGTAAACCTTTCTTTGCGCAATTCATGACGACAAGCAACCACCGCCCCTACACTTATCCTACGGAGAAAATACATGTCGAAGGAAATCCCTATACGCGCAATGCTGCGGTGAAGTACACCGACTACGCCATCGGCGACTTCCTCAACAAGGCCGCGAAGAAACCATGGTTCAAGAATACGGTGTTCATCATCATTGCCGACCACTGCGCTTCGAGTGCAGGCAAAACCTCGCTGCCACTGGAGAAATACCACATCCCGTGCCTCATCTTCAGCCCCGGACGCATCCAGCCACAGATTGTGAGCAAGGTGTGCTCACAAATAGACATTTTGCCCACGCTCTTCTCCATCCTTCACCTCCCGGCTAAAGTTAGCTTTGCGGGTAACGACATCCTTTCGCCCAACTTCAAGGAGCGGGCTTTCCTCGCCACCTATCAAGATTTGGGCTACTATGAGAACCACATCCTCACAGTGCTTTCGCCCGTGAGGAAAGTGCAGCAATACGCTGTTCGCCCTAATCCCGATGGCACTTTCGAGGAGACGCTGCTCCAAAAGCAGAACGTAGGACTGACGCAAAAAGCAGTAAGTTTTTATCAGACGGTGAATAAATAAAAAACATCTTCTGCAGCCCCTTCCCCACTTGGAGAAGGGGCTGTTTGCTTCTCTGTTGAAGCCTTCCCTGCCCAGCATCTCTCGCTCTACTTGAAAATCTGCCGCACCACAAGAACCTTTGTAGCGACAATTTTTACAAAAGAATGTAAACAGAATTCATATTCTAACAAGGCAAGAATGGCTTCAAAACCCAATCACAGTAAGTAGGACATCAGACAACTCTGATTCGTCTAACTCGTCCAATAAGGCTATCAAAAAATGCAATAAGGCTATCGACTGACGCAATAAGACTGCCAGCTGACAGCCTTATTGTGTTTTTGAATAGAATAAGGAAAAACACCCCTTTCCGACACATATAAACAACTCAAATTATAAGAATTTGACTCGTTTCTCTTCTGTTTCTCAAGAAAAACGAGATACGCGTTGTGGCGATACTCCAGTTTTTATGTTTTACAGCAGCTTTCTCAACACATCCTTAGGCTATTCTGTATCAGAACAAAAAAGCAGCGTGTAAAGTATAATTACCTCCACAAATACCTCTTAATTCTGCATCACTCCACAAATTTTAATGTGTACCTCTCCTATTTTGGCGCACAGTTTGCAATAGGTGCAAACAATTAAGAAGCAAACA
>CAUSYJ010000057.1:0-8949 GCA_963535845.1 uncultured Alloprevotella sp. | reverse complement strand
TTAGCGAAAGGAGGAACGAAAAGGAGTGTAACCACTTCTTGCTGATGCGAGGCATAAAGAGAGTTGACTCTCAGCAGGCTCTGATAATCGATGCAAAATGAATGCTTTTTGTTTTTTTTATAAGTCAAAAGTTGCAGGAAAGGTGTAATAATTGTTAGGTTTGCATTATTAAAGCGAAAAAACAATCTACTCACTATAATGAAAAAGATTCTATTACTTATGTTTTGTTCATTCTTCTCTCTCTCCGTCATGGCTCAAACTTATGAAAAGATGTGGGCCAATGTGGAAGCGTATGGGAAGAAAGACTTGCCTAAATCCGCGCTGGCAGAAGTCGATAAAATCCGACAGAAAGCCACGGCGGAAAAGAATGATGGGCAACTGCTCAAAGCCATGCTTACAGCACGAATGTTCCACGAGGAGATTTCTCCCGATTCGGGGAAAGTTGCTGTAGAGCAGATGGAGACTGCGCTCGCCCGCGAAACTCGTCCACTCCAGCGCGCTATGTGGCAAAATGCTTTGGCGCGTTATTTCGCTGAAATCACGGGTTATGATGAGAGCGACACAGTGGCCGTTCGCAAGCGCGCCGAATATCTTAGAGCATCGTTGGCGGATATAGATCTCTTGGCACGCTCCGATTATCGGCCCTATCTTCCTGTGCTGAACGAAGGTAAAGATAGCAAATACTATCACTATGACCTCCTTCATGTGCTTTCCAATATTCAGGGACGCCTTTCGCTGGCTATTCCTGAGGAAGAATCTGCACAACTCTTGCAGCGCATTGCCGACTACTACACTGCAGCTGGCAATCGAGAGGCTGCATTGCTGACGCGTTTGAATCGCTTAGACTTTATTGCTACCAATTCGTCTGAATCGCTGACAAAGAACCTCCATTTCATCGAGCTTATGAAGATGAAGGAAGAGTATAAGGATTTGCCGCTGAATGTGGAGACCTACAAAAGACTCGTATCGCTTACGGGCTACAATAGTACTGATGATCGAGACTCCATCTTTTATGATTTGGCGCAAGAAGGCATCAAGCGCTATGGCAAGATGAAAGAAGCGAACGAGCTGCGCAACGTAATCGGGGAGATGATAACTCCATTTTTCTCTATAGAGAGCATAAAAGGCGTAGTATACCCCGATGAAACCGTTAAAATAAAGCTTTCTGTCCGCAATCGTACAACTGCAAAAGTTTGTATGTATCGTTTGAATAAAACGGCCAAAGATGTTTATAATAACGATGTAGAGACAAAGGATCTGAAAGGTTTGCAGGCTCTGAAAACCTATAATCTGACTTTCCCCAAAGCTGCGCCTTACAGGGAAGTGAAGGACTCTCTTTCTTTTAGTTTTTCTGAACCAGGCATCTATGCACTTGCGCTGGTGGAGAAGAATAAGCCCGTCGAGACGAAGTTAATCCATGTTTCGCGCGTGTTCCCTGTGAAGTTGCCCTTGCCTGATGGCCGCCAACGCATCACTTTTGTCGATTGCAAAAGCGGTACGCCGCTCTTGGGTGGAAAGCTCGTAATCTTCACGGAAAATAATGATGTGTTGCAACAGAAAGGGACTTTTTCTCCCGATGAAAAGGGAGATTTTTACGTGGCACGTCGTACTCATTATAATGACTTATATTTTGCACAATATAAGAATGATGCCTATTATCCACTCTCTAATTTCTATGGGTTTGTACGATATGAGAAAGGAGAAGTAGAAAAAATCAATACCCATGTCTTCACCGATCGGTCTATTTATCGGCCAGGACAAGAAGTGAGTGTTGGCGTGTTGGCTTATCAGCGTAATGAAGACTCCACCAAAGTGCTTGCCGAGCAAGAAGTGCATATCACATTGAGCGATGCCAACTGGAAAGAGTTGGAAACACTGAAGCTAAAGACGGACGCAATGGGCGTTGTCAATGGCACGTTCCGCCTACCGGAAAATACCTTGTCTGGTTGGTTCCATATCAATACAGTTGTCAATGGACATGGTTGCGGTTCTTCGGAGTTCCGTGTGGAAGAATACAAACGCCCGACCTTTGAAGTGAAAATCGAAACCCCACAAACGAAGTACGCTTTGGGAGATACCGTTCGGTTAGAAGGCACGGCACTCACCTATACCGGACTTCCTGTGCGAAACGCCTTCGTCCAATTTACGGTGAAACCATGGTCGTGGATGTATGATAACCTCGAGGAACAAACTGATACCGTAAAAACCGATGAATACGGCCGTTTTGTCTTACCCGTTGTGCTTACCTGTGAACCAGCATCTCGGCAAAAGGGTTACTTCAACTACTATCACTACACCGTTGAAGCCAATGTGACCGCTGAAAATGGCGAGACTGAAACGGGCACAGAAACACTCTATGCGTCCACGCGCGCCAGTTGGCTCGAATCAGATTGGCCTTCTTCCATCTGCAAAGAGCATTTGAAGAATGTGAAGATTGAGTTGCTGAATGCTGCACGTAAGACGTTGGATGGTGAAGGCACTGTAGATATAGTTGGTATTGCGGGAAATGTGGCTCACTTCTCCTTTAAGTCAGGTCAGAAGTTTACGCCCAATGATTTGCTCAATCTTCCTTCGGGCGAATATAAGCTCACGGCAAAAATGGAGGGAGCTGAGGATTTGAAGGTTCAATTCCTTCTCTTCTCCGAAAAGGACACTCGTCCAGTGGGTAAGGATGTTTGTTGGTGGTACGTTCGTCCCAACGAAGACGGCAGTGAAGCTTTCGTTATGCTGGGTTCTCCTCGCAAGGATGTTACAGTCTTCTATGACGTAGTAGCTGGTGCGAAATTATTAGAAACTCACCGTATTAAAATCGACGATTCTATCGAACATTTCAACCTTAAATACAAATCAGAATATGACGAGGGTGCGCAGGTAAGTTTCTTCTTTGTGCAGGATGGCGAACTCTATTCTCATAGTCTCCGTTTGAGCAAACCAGCGCCTAATAAGCAACTCAATCTCCAATGGTCCACTTTCCGCAGCCAGTTGTTGGCAGGACAGAAAGAAACCTGGAAGCTCAAGATTACACGTCCCAATGGAGCGCCCGCTGATGCTTCGTTGATGGCTTGCCTTTATGACGCCAGTCTCGATAAGTTCCAGCCCAACAAGTGGGACTTTGAGTTGGATTTCTTCCGCAATATTCCGACGCCTAAGTGGACATCAGCTTACGAAGGAACGAAAGATCTTTATTTTGCGAAATACGTTGCTCGTTTGAAAGAGAAAGATCTTGATTTCACAGTATGGAATCAAAATCTTTTCGATGAGTATGTAACTTATGTGGAGCATCATCTAGCAGGTCGTGTAGCTGGAGTGCAAAAGGTTAGGTTGATGAAAATGGAAGAGCCTGTTATGGAGCTGAAAGAAGTTGCAGTTGTGGGCTATAGTGCATCTAAGAAGAACGCTGATATGGCTGAGGCAGACTCTATCGCTGTTGATTCTGTTGATGAAGGCAAAGATCCAAGTATTCGCTCCAATTTTGCTGAAACGGCCTTCTTCAAGCCTGCACTTCGCACGGATAAGAACGGCGAGGTGGTGCTCACCTTTACGCTACCGCAGAGCTTGACAACGTGGAACTTCTTGGGCTTTGCTCACGATGCCGCAGTGAACTACGGCTTGCTCACGGATGAGATTGTGGCACGCAAGGACTTTATGGTGGAGAGCAATACGCCGCGCTTTGTTCGCGAAGGCGACCGCTTCACGATTGCTACTACAGTGCGCAATCTTTCCGAAAAAGAAGAACGCGGAAAGGTGACATGCGAGCTGCTCGATGCGCGCACGGAGAAAGTTGTGGCTACTAAAAAGGCCGATTTCATCGTAGGAAAAGATGGCGAGAAAGCACTTACTTTCACGTTTGATGCTACGAAAGATTATCCCGTTTTGCTCTGCCGCATCATAGGCGAAGGCAAGAAGTTTAGTGACGGCGAAGAAAAATTGATACCTGTCTTGGCCGATCGCGAGCAAGTGATAGAAACCGTACCGTTCTCTATGACGGAGGCAGGCACGAAGACGCTGCGATTCGACACGATTTGGTCCAATTCATCGAAGATTTCAGATCGCCGTCTGACGATAGAACTTAGTTCTAATCCCACATGGTATGCCGTTTCGGCTCTGCCAGTGCTCACTAAAAATTTATGCTTCAGTTCTCCATCATGGGCAGAACGTTACTACGCTCTCTCCTTGGCAAAATATATTGCAGAAAAGAATCCAGAGATTCGCAAGGCTGCAGAAACGTCCACCTCAACGGCGTGGGCAGAGGTGCTAAAGAAAAATCCGGATCTCAAGCAGATGTTGCTCAACGAAACGCCGTGGGTGAATGCTGCTGATGAGGAAGCCGAGCGCGCTTCTCAACTCGCTACGCTCTTTGATGAGAAAGCCAACGCCGACAAAATAGCTTCGGCGATGGATATTCTTTCCGATATGCAGCGCAGCGACGGCGGTTGGGGCTGGTTTGCAGGAATGCCGTCCAACCCCTTTATCACCTCGGAAGTTGCCACACTCTTGGCGCGTGTTCAAGTACTTAATAATGTTTTTCCAGCACAAAGCAATCTGCAGCGCGCTATGAGCTATCTGAAAAACGAGATGGCAAAGCGTGTGAAAGAAATGAAGGCGGAAGAAAAGAGAACCAAGCAAACAGTGGAGGCTGACGAACTGACATATCGCTACCTCTATTTGTGCGCGATATTAGGTATGGACATTGATGCCGATGCAAAGTATCTGCTTGATAAGATAGCTCGCCCCGATTTCAACCTCACGATGTACGGCAAAGCTATGTCGGCTATCACTTTGGCGAAGTTGGGAAAATTTGCAGCTGCTAATGATAATATGGAGAGTTTGCTCGAACATACCGTTCACAAAGAGGGAATGGGTACTTATTTCGATACAGATCGTGCTCAGATGAGTTGGAACGCTTATCGCATTCCTACGCAAGCTGCCGCCATAGAAGCCATGGTTCAGTTCTATCCTTCAACAGACGAACGACTACAACAAATGTGCTTGTGGTTGATGCAGGCCAAACGCACGCAGATGTGGCCCACCAGTCGCGCCACAACTGACGCGCTCTTCGCTCTTCTTCTCAACGCGAAAAAGACTTCAACTGTGCGCAATCTTTCCGAAGATACTCCGCTATATTATACGCTCCGAAAAGGGAACAATATTTTGGCTGTGAACGCTAAGAGTCAAGCTACTGAGCCGAAGGGCGTGGGCTACTTCCGCGAGAGTTTTGACAGTTCGAAACAACTCAGTGCCGATAATATCCAGATTCGCAAAACGGGATCAGGATTAGCATGGGGGGCTGTTTTCGCACAATATACGGTGCCTGCTTCCGATGTGAAAGCCACCGGCAAAGGCCTTTTCGTGGAACGCCGCTTTGAGGTGCAGCGTGGCAAGCAGTGGCAACCCATTGCTGAAGGGGTGATGCTGAAGAAGGGCGACCGCGTGCGCCAAGTCTTCACGCTTCGCGCCGATCGCGATTACGACTTTGTTTCGCTAAAATCTTCTCGCTCTGCCAATCTCGAACCCGTAGAGCAACGGAGTGGTTATACCTATCGTGATGGCGAATGGTTCTACCGCGTTTCGCGCGATGCCTCCAACGAATTTTTCTTTGAGAAGTTCACCAAGGGAACACACACGTTCACCGAAGAGTTCTTCGTAGACCGCTCTGGTACTTACCACGCTGGAGCCGCTCGCATACAAAGTCAGTACGCTCCCGAATTTACGGGAACATCAACAGGAGCAACGCTCGTATCAGAATAGTGCGTGATTTTCACGCACTCGATTGCAGATTGCGCAGATAATAGGGGATAAATCTCTTTTCAGAATCCCCCCTAAATCTGTGCAGTCTGCTTTTTTTGTACTCATGCCTCCTGAAGCAGTATTGCACTGCAAGCGTTGAGGAATAAAGGGGTGCGTGAGTAGAAATGGCTGCTGTGCGACACCGCCGGTGTCGGAGGGTAGAGAGCACCTACCCCACGGGTTCACCCTCGCTTTGGCTCGGGCATCACCCGCGGTTAAGCATAGTGTGCCCCCTCTGGGGGCAGTGAATGCATACGCGAAATCCTCTTCCACCCTCCTCGGACGCACATCGTAAAAGTTTATACACCTTCTGTAGAGAAGTCCTCCCACTGTTCCGTCACCATTAAGACGCAACAGAGTAGAATTACTCAAGCATCTGCTGGAGACTGGGTGAAGCATGGAGCATCTTCATCTCCTTCCATCTCTCACATCATAAAATTCTGTACACAATCTGTAGATAACTCCATCCACACATTGGCTACAGCGGACGCAGCAGAGTTGAGTTACTCACGCCTCCGGCGGAGGCGCACTATGCTTAACCGCGGGTGACGCCCGAGCGCAGCGAGGGAGAACCCGTGGATAGGAGGCAACACTATATACCGACGCAGGAAGCGTCGCACTGAAACCGTCAAGGAAGTATTTATTCCTTTTTCTCTTCCCTACAAAAACTCTATTTTTGTTGTCACGTTGTCACAAAAGGGAGAACGCACTGATAGATAATGAGTTATATGTGTGACAACAAAAAAATTGTTGTCACACCGTTGTCACCCGTCGTCACGCACATAACAGATACGTTTTCAGCGAGTTGTACTCAAAGCGTGACAACGTGACGATGTGACAACGGAAAAATGAAAAGCAGGAGAGAGGGAGAGGTGTATAATGTTCAGCTCTGTTGGTGGAGGCGTAGATACAATAAGGGCGTGGGTTGACAGAATAAGGATGTCGGCTGATAGGCTTATTGTATCTGAAAACGCGATAAGGATATTTGCGATGACATATATAGTATTTGTCCTTTTTCTTCATGAATTTTCTCAAAAAGGCTTCAGAAGCTTCACTGAAACGCTTCATTGAGTGAGGATTTAGCGGAATGTTTGCGTTATGTGCGTAGTGTTCAATAAAAAAAGCCGCAGAAGAGCAATCTTCAGCGGCTTTGCCTTTGTGGGTTGAATAATGTTCTGTTACTTTTTAGCCTTAGCGGTCAGTTTGTTGTCAAGCACTCGCCAGCGTGGTTGCTGTTGCTTGGCTTTGGCCAGATAGGCTGCGCGGCGTTTTTCAGCTTCGCGCTGTTGTGCTAATTGCTTAGCAGCTCTTTCTTTTTCGTTCCATTCTGACATACTGTAATAGTTGCCAGTTTTAGGATCGAGAAGTTGGAGTTCTGGTAGGGTGTATTCTTCTACCACTCCGCCTCCTACTTTTGTTACTTCTACGCTGGCTGTTCCTTTGCCTACCATGTCGAGTTGTTTGGCAGCAGCTAAGGAGAGGTCCACTACACGTGACTTGGAAAAAGGTCCGCGGTCCGTTACTTTCACAATGACTTCTTTGCCGTTGCTCAAGTTGCGCACTTTCAGCATAGTTCCAAAGGGGAGAGTGCGGTGCGCGCAGGTGAGACTGTCTCTGTGGTAGACAGAACCATCGCTGGTGCGATGTCCATGGAGTGAATTGGCGTAGTAACTCGCTTTACCGCCTTTTAGGTTTTGTGCTTTTACTGTGAAGACTAAAGCCGAAAGAGAGCAGCATGCGATAAGTAGTAAGTTTTTTAAACGCATATTTATTTTTTTGTCACGAGGAGAGGGATAGAGGAACAGAGGTAATAAAAAGGAAGCAAAGGCTTCGACTAAAATAAATGATAATTACGCTCGTGATGTTCCTTCTTCGACCTGTGGACTGACTTAGCTCTTTTCAAGCTGCAGAAGAAGAGTCTTACCATGCTCTTGCGCTGCTTTGCACCAGAATCTTCAGTTGAAATTTCAACCTTAGTGAAGAAGGTGTCATCAGTACCTCGTGAGGTTTCACGGCTGCAAAGATACGTCTTTTTGTTATAAAACAAACACTTTTGTTTATTTAATCATTCCATACTTCTTTAGTGAGGGGGCGAAATAGTATTAAAATGAAACTTTTGCTAAATCCGCTATCGCGCTCCCCGTGGGGCTTTCGGCGAAGTGAGCATAGATATTTTTCGGTGAAACAAAAAAAGAGTTAATTTCGCAGATGCAACTAATTATTGTAGTTTGAAATGAAGCAAGAAAGTTTGATAGACAATTACGTTTGATGGTTCTTTTGGCTCGAAACACAGAGTTAAGTGTGGATGATTTAGGTGAGCAGACAGGTATGAGTCGCCGCACCATTTATCGTTATTTGGAGGCTTTTAAGGATATGGGCTTTGAAGTGGAAAAAAACGGTTCGCACTATCGGCTCGGTCCTTCCTCTCCTTTCTTCCTTGAAATCTCCAGTTTGATACATTTCACTATCGATGAGGCCGTCACTATCAATCAAGTGCTCAACTCGGTCTATAACAATTCGCCCCAAGTGCGCCATTTGCGCGATAAGTTGGCCACTCTCTACGACTTTGATGTTCTGGCCAATCACGGTATTGACGCCCATATAGCGCGCAATCTTCAAACGCTCTATCAAGCAGCACGCGAAGAACGCCTCTGCTTGTTGCGCGGCTATACTTCACCTCATAGTGGCCGCACGGACGATCGCCTTGTGGAGCCCTATATCTTCCTTTCGGGCAATAGTGAGGTGCGCTGCTTTGAAGTGCATACGGGACAGAACAAAACTTTCAAAATTAGTAGGGCTAAAAGCGTTGAACTCCTCGATCTCAAATGGTCACATAAGCGTGAGCATGCGCCATTCTATACTGACCTCTTCCATTTTAGCGGAGAGAATCGCAAGCGTGTGCGCCTACTTCTTGGGGCTTTGTCTGCAAGTTTGTTGCGTGAAGAGTTCCCGTATTCCGAACAGCAAATGGAGCTTCAGCCCGATGGTCGTTATTTGCTCGATACGCAGGTGTGCAGTTATAAAGGTATAGGCCGTTTCGTTTTGGGTCTTTATGACGACATAGAAATTTATCGAACGCCTGAATTCAAAAAGTACATAGAGGCGCGTGTGGCAGAATTGGCTGAAAAGATTGCTTCAAAGAAAGGGTAAGTCGATCACCTT
>CAUSYJ010000056.1:0-9038 GCA_963535845.1 uncultured Alloprevotella sp. | reverse complement strand
ATAAGAGACAGTCCTTATTGTATTTGGAAATGCAATAAGGATATTTACGCTCTTCCTTATATATTTAAATCTTCTTTTCTGAAGCTTCAGTGAGATTTAATGTGATAATTATCAATATTTTGAGGATGAAATAAACCTTCTGGGGATGTTTTGAGAAAACTTTTGGGAGAGGGTTTGCTTTGTGGGTAAGTTCTGTTTTTATGAGGCTCACTGAAAGAAGAGAGACTCTATAATCTTTAGTATGTCGCTTGCATTTTTGTATCTTTGCAGCCATTAGCACATTTTTTAAGATGGTACTGAATTATATCTGGATTGCATTTTTCCTCATTGCTTTTGTGATTGCCGTTGTGAGACTTATTTTCTTCGGCGATGTGGAAGTATTTCCCAATATCATGAACTCTACTTTTGAAACGGCGAAGCAGGGATTCGAGATTTCGTTGGGACTGACGGGAGTGCTCTCCCTCTGGATGGGCGTTATGAAGATTGGCGAGAAGGGTGGAGTTGTCAACGTGTTGGCGCGCTTCCTGAGTCCGCTCTTTACACGTCTCTTTCCCGATATTCCGAAGAATCATCCTGTTTACGGCAATATCTTTATGAACATTGCTGCTAATATGCTCGGTCTCGACAATGCGGCAACGCCACTCGGACTAAAAGCAATGGAAGGAATGCAGGAGCTGAATGCGAAGAAAGACACGGCAACCAACCCTATGATTATGTTCCTTGTACTGAATACGAGTGGGTTGACGCTAATTCCTGTCAGTATCATGACCTACCGCTTCCAGTGCGGAGCCGCTCAACCAACGGATATTTTTGTGCCAATACTGATTGCTACTTTCATTGCTACAATTGCGGGCATTATCATCACCGCCCTCTATCAGCATATCAATCTGCTGAACCGCACCCTTCTGCTCACGCTCGGTGGAGCAGTTGCCTTGATTGCAGCTTTGATAGGTGTGTTTATGCAAATGAAGCCAGAGCAGATGAATGCTATTAGTGGCACTGCCGCTAATGTGTTACTGTTCACGGTTATTATTACTTTTATAGTAGCCGGAATGAGAAAGCGCATCAATGTTTACGATGCTTTCATCGAAGGAGCAAAAGAGGGTTTCTCCACCGCTGTTCGTATTATTCCCTATCTTATTGCCATCCTTGTAGCCATCGGAGTTTTCCGTGCTTCGGGTGCTATGGATTGGCTCATTGGTGGCATTCGCTGGTGTGTGGAATTGACTGGGGCCAATGCCGACTGGGTGGGCGCGTTGCCAACAGCCATCATGAAGCCTCTTTCTGGTTCTGGCGCGCGAGGCATGATGGTAGACGCGATGAATACCTATGGTGCGGATTCCTTTATCGGGCGATTGAGTTGTATTTTTCAAGGTTCAACAGATACTACATTCTACATCTTGGCCGTTTATTTTGGTAGTATCGGTGTGAGTCGTACGCGCCACGCCGTAGTCTGCGGATTGTTGGCCGACTTAGCAGGCGTGGTTGCTGCTATAGGTGTTTGTTATCTTTTTTTTGGGTAAGCATACACGCTATAAGCCTTAGCTTTTAAGCATGCAAAGAACCTCGATGAAATCACAAAAATACACATGGCCTTATAAGATCTCTTTCAAGATTACTGGGCAATAAAAAATAGATAAAATGGCAAACTTAAAGTCTTTAGTAAAAGATACTGTTATCTATGGTATGAGCAGTATCCTCGGACGATTCCTTAACTATCTGCTCGTGCCGCTTTATACGATAAAGATGGCTGTGGCATCGGGAGGCTATGGCGTTGTTACAAACATTTATGCCTACACAGCCCTGCTCTTGGTTATCTTGACCTTTGGCATGGAAACCACCTTCTTTCGCTATGTGAACAAAGAAGGTGAGAACCCTGAACGGGTTTATTCCACAACGCTCATCGCTGTAGCATTGGTGGGAGTGCTCTTTGTGGCGCTCGTGTTGGGCTTTTTAACTCCCATTTCATCTGCGTTGGGATATGCTTCAACGCCACAGTATGTTTGGGTTATGGCAGTCTGTGTGGCGATTGACGCATTTCAGTGCATACCCTTTGCATATCTGCGCTACAAGCGTCGCCCGTATAAGTTTGCGGTGTTGAAATTGCTCTTTATCTTCCTTAATATCTCGCTCAATCTGATTTACTTCCTGGTTGTTCCAACGCTTTATACAGGGCCTGATTGTGCGGTGGCTCCGCTGCTGGCAGAAGGCGGCGTGGTAGATGTGAGCTATGTGTTCTATATCAACTTGCTCTGCACGGGGAGCGTCACGTTCTGTTTCTGGAAAGAATTGACAGGCTTCCGCTGGACACTGGATCGCCCCTTGCTCAAACGTATGTTGAGTTATTCTTGGCCCATACTTATTTTGGGCGTAGCAGGTATTTTGAACCAAACAGCCGATAAGATTATTTACCCGATGATTCGCAGCGGACAGCAGGGACACGTTGAATTAGGTATATATGGTGCAGCCGTAAAAATTGCTATGATTATGGCGATGATTACCCAAGCTTTCCGTTATGCTTATGAGCCTTTCGTGTTTGGTAAAAGTAGAGACAAAGATAACAGGGAAACATACGCCAAGGCAATGAAGTATTTCATCATCTTCACCCTCTTAGCTTTCCTCATCGTTATGGGATATATGGATATCTTGCGCCATGTCATCGGTCGGGGCTATTGGGAAGGGCTTCGCGTGGTGCCTATCGTTATGGCAGCAGAAATAATGATGGGTGTCTATTTCAACTTGAGTTTTTGGTACAAACTCACCGATCGCACCATTTGGGGGGCAGTATTTTCAGGCGTTGGTTGCTTGGTTCTCATCGCGGTTAATGTTCTTTTCATTCCGCAATACCACTACATGGCTTGCGCCTGGGCCGGTTTTGCTGGTTACGGAACAGCGATGCTCCTGAGCTACTTTGTGGGGCAGAAATACTATCCCATCAACTATCCCTTGAAGAGTATCTTTGTCTACGTTGCCATTACGGCTCTTTTCTTCTTCATCATGCAACAGGAGCCAGAAACTTGGAATGTATGGGTACGTGTGGGTATCAACACTGCACTTATCCTTGCTTTCATCGGACATTTTATGTATTGGGATTTACCTAGGAAACGCCGCAAGGCATAATGTGGTAAAATAGATGGAGACAGCTCTTGTCCCATTCGATAAGAAACTAAAAAATAATGCATCAAACTCATACTCTCTCTAACGGTCTACGAATCATCCATGAACCTTCTCGTTCAGAAGTGCTCTATTGTGGCTACGTTGTCTGTGCAGGCACACGCCACGAGGATGAGAAGGATTCTGGAATGGCCCATTTCATCGAGCATCTGACCTTTAAAGGGACTACTCATCGCAAGGCGTGGCAAATCACCAACGGATTGGAGCGTGTGGGTGGAGACCTAAACGCATATACAACCAAACAAGAAACGGTTTATTATGCTACAATCCTGCGCCAAGACTTTCGGCGCGCTGCTGATTTGCTCACAGATATAGTTTTTAATAGTACTTTTCCGCAGCATGAAATAGATAAAGAAGTAGAGGTTATCTGCGATGAAATCGATAGTTATCAGGATAGTCCTTCCGAACTTATCTTTGATGAGTTTGAGAGTCTTATTTTTCCCAATCATCCTTTAGGGCGTGATATTTTGGGATCAAAAGATCGACTTCATGAATATCGTACTGCAGACGCGCTACTTTTTACGCATCGCTATTATCAACCGGACAACTGCGTGTTCTTTGTTTATGGTAATGTGGATTTCAACCGCATTGTGCGTACGCTCGAAAAACTTATAGAGGGGATTGGCTCTGTGTCCACTAATAGTGCCCCACGTTTGCAACAAGTTACTGCACCGATTGAAAAGCCGCGAGAAGCTGTTGCTTTATTCCGTCATCACGATACTCATCAAGCACATGTTCTTATAGGTAATAGAACTTTTGGTGGGCGGGATCCGCGCCGCTACGGTCTTTTTCTTTTGAATAACATCTTAGGCGGTCCTGGTATGAACTCCCGCTTTAATCTGAGTTTGCGCGAGCATGCTGGATTGGTTTACTCTGTTGATTCTTATTTGGCAACCTATCCCGACGAAGGTTTGTGGGAAGTTTATTTTGGTTGTGATGTGGCCGATGTGGAGCGCTGTCGCCGCCTCATCAACAAAGAGCTTCGCCGAATGGTGGAAAAACCTTTAACGCAGAATCAGCTCAATGCCGCTCTCAAGCAAGTGGTTGGGCAAATAGGAATTTCGGATGAAAATTTAGAACAACACGCCATCGGGCTCGGAAAAAGCTTTGCTCATTATGGGCGATACCAAGGTAGTCGCGAAGTGGTTGAACATCTCCGCGAACTCACGCCGCAACGGCTCCAAGAAATTGCAGCAGAGGTGTATGACGTAAATCGTCTTACTACGTTGGTATATAACTGATGTTGCTTTCCAATAGCTTTTGAACCCCTGCCGCAATAGATGCTAACCCAAAGTTGCTGGGGCGTATGTCCGCCAATGGGATCCAGAAAAGTGCTGCGGCATCATCATGTGCAATAAGTGCCGTTTCATCGAGTAATCTGCATAAAAAGAAAAGATCTGTGGTGTGTACGATGAAATCGGAATAAACGTATTCGTTTGGCAAGGAAAATAAGAACTTTTCCACGACAGCCTTTCCGCCTGTTTCTTCCTCCACTTCGCGCACGATGCCCTCCTCAGCAGTTTCCCCCGCATCCACAAAGCCTCCAGGAAGATCGAGAGTTCCTGCCGCTGGATTGAAGGCGCGGCGAGTAACAAGGAGTTCGTTGCGCGAATTGAGAATAACAGCGACAGTGGCCGCTGCTGCATTGTGGTAGAAAGTGAAGCCGCAGTCAGTGCATCGCTTCGATTTGAAATCGTTCACCTCGAAGTGTGCAGAGCCGCAACAAGGACAAAAAAGAAACTTAGCGAGAGGGTGTATCATATAAAAAAGAAGTATCTTTGTCTGCGAAGATAATCAATAATTAAAAAAACAGACTTTTATGCAAGTAACATTTCTTGGCAACCCCGTTACATTAGTGGGTGAGCCTCCCAAAGTAGGTGAAAAAGCCCCCAAGTTTGGCGGTGTTCGTGGTGATCTTAGTGTTCTTCATCTGCCTGAACTGCTCGGCAAACGTGTTGTGCTGAATGTTTTTCCCAGTCTCGATACAGAAGTTTGCGCCATGTCCGTGCGCCGTTTCAACAAAGAAGCTTCTGAGTTGGAGAATACAGTGGTGCTCTGCGTCAGCAAGGATCTCCCCTTTGCTCAGCAGCGTTTCTGCTCAACAGAAGGGCTTGAAAATGTAGTTCCTGTAAGCGTGTTCCGCTGCGGATGCTTTTCAGAGAAATATGGGTTAGAGATTACCGACGGTCCATTGAAGGGGCTTGAAGCTCGTGCCGTTATCGTGATTGACGAAGAAGGCACGATTGTTTACGAAGAGGTGGTGAGCGAAATCACTCATGAGCCCAATTACGAAGCAGCACTGGAAGCGCTGAAGAAGTAATTAGGACGGTGAATAAAATAGATTGGGCGTACAAAATTCTTTATAGAGTTGACGCGCAATAGCCTTGAATCAAACTGATTGTGTAAGAGGAGTTATTCAACTTTCTGTACCTCTAAAGATTCAAAACAATTTACGGCGTATTCTTCTGGATTGAGGAGTACGCCGTTTTGTTTGTCCTAAAAAACATTCGTCTTTGTCTGGAATATTTTGTAGAAAGAATCCTGGTGCAGAATTCTTGAAAAATATTTAACGCTTTTTGCAGAGATTATAAAATGTTTTATCTTTGTTGCCTTTCTTCTTTTAGCTAAAGAAATATGGAACAGAACACCAATATATTTAAGAGAATCTTCCGATTCTATATAGAAGGGTTTCGGAACATGACATGGGGACGTACCCTGTGGCTTATCATAATTCTGAAATTATTTGTTTTCTTTGTGGTTCTGCGTATTTTCTTTTTTCAACCCTACTATAAAGGTCTTAACGACAAAGAAAAAGCAGAGATGGTAGGAAAAAAACTAATGAAATGAAAACTCAATTAAAATAAAATCTATCAATGGAACTTTTATCTATTCTTGTTGATTGGTCACGTGCGCAATTTGCGCTGACAGCCTGCTATCACTGGCTGTTCGTGCCACTCACATTGGGATTGGCCCTTATTATGGCCATTATGGAAACCCTCTACTATGTGAAGAAAGACGAATTCTGGAAGCGAACGGCGCAATTCTGGATGAAGCTTTTCGGTATCAACTTCGCCATTGGCGTTGCTACTGGTTTGATTCTGGAATTTGAATTTGGAACTAACTGGTCCAACTATTCTTGGTTTGTGGGCGACATCTTCGGTGCGCCACTGGCTATTGAAGGTATCGTGGCTTTCTTTATGGAGTCTACGTTCATTGCTGTAATGTTTTTCGGTTGGAACAAGGTGAGCAAAGGCTTTCACTTGGCATCCACTTGGTTGACGGGCATCGGCGCGACTCTCTCTGCATGGTGGATTCTTGTAGCAAATGCTTGGATGCAACATCCCGTTGGTATGGAGTTCAACCCGCTTACGGTGCGTAACGAAATGGTAAGTTTCGTAGAGGTAGCTCTTAGTCCAACAGCTGTCGTTAAGTTCCTCCACACAGTGTCAAGCGGCTGGATGACTGGCGCGTTCTTCGTGTTAGGCGTGAGCTGCTGGTTCTTGCTGAAAAAGCGCAACAAGGAAATGGCGCTCCGCAGTATCCGCGTGGCAACGTGGGTAGGTATTATTAGCACTCTCGTTGTGATGGGTACAGGTGATCAAAGCGGTGTTGATATTGCTAAGAATCAACCGATGAAACTGGCTGCTGCAGAAGGTTTGCAGAATGGTGGTCAGCGTGCTCATTTCTCTATTGTACCAGGTGTTGAAGTTCCAGGCGTTCTCTCTGTTTTGGCAACACACGACCTCGATGGTTATGTGCCAGGAATTAACGATCTCATCAATGGTTATACACTCCCCGATGGCACTAAGCAGCTGGGTGGTAAAGAGAAAATGGTGCTGGGCAAGCAAGCTTTGGCCGATTTCCAAGCTTACCGTGCCGCTGTTGGAAAAGATAGTGTGGCTGCTGCCGCTGCTGCGCAACGCCTTAAAGCCAACATGCCTTATTTTGGCTATGGTCATATTCAGAAAGCAGAAGACCTTGTGCCTCCCGTTGACATTGTATTCTGGTCGTTCCGTTTGATGGTGGGCTTAGGTGGATTGCTCATGCTGATTGTTCTTCTCTTTGCTTGGTACGATCGTAGGGGTAAGTTGGCCGATACGCGCTGGCTCTTGAAGGCCGGTCTTTGGTCAATTCCGTGCGTTTACATTGCAGGTCAAGCAGGTTGGACTGTAGCGGAAGTGGGCCGTCAGCCATGGATTATTCAAGATATGCTCCCTATCAACGCTGGTATTTCTAATTTGCAAAGCTCCAGTGTAATCATCACTTTCTTCCTTTTTGCTGCCATCTTCACGGTGTTGCTCATTGCTGAAGTTAGCATCCTCACAAAGGCCATCAAGAACCATAATTCCGAATCTCTATGATAACTTATCAATTTTTGCAACAATACTGGTGGTTCCTCATCAGTCTGCTGGGTGGTTTGCTCGTATTCCTTCTTTTCGTACAAGGAGCAAACACCCTCATCTTTCGCATTGGTCATACAGAAGAAGAGCGCGAGCTCATCGTCAATTCCACGGGCCGTAAATGGGAGTTTACTTTCACTACGCTCGTCACCTTTGGTGGAGCATTCTTTGCCTCCTTCCCTTTATTTTATAGCACCTCGTTTGGTGGTGCCTATTGGGTGTGGATGCTCATTCTGGCCTCTTTTGTTTTGCAAGCTGTAGCATACGAATACCAGAACAAACCTGGAAATGTTTACGGACGTAATGTTTTCCGCGCTTTTCTTGGTTTCAACGGCTTTTTCGGCCCTTTCCTTTTGGGCGCAGCAGTAGCCACATTCTTCACGGGTTCAGAATTTATTGTAGAAAAAAATGCCATCGGAGGTGCTGATCTGATGCCAGTCATCAGTAGCTGGGCTAACAATTGGCACGGACTTGAGGCGTTGGCCAATCCATGGAACTGGTGTTTAGGTTTTGCTGTGTTCTTCTTGGCGCGTCTGCTGGGTTCGCTCTACCTCATCAATAATATTGATGATGAAGTGCTGCTCCCTCGCTTCCGCCGTCAGTTGCTCATTGATGTTGTTCCATTCTTGATTTTCTTCTTGGCTTTTGTGGGCAAACTCTTGCTGGGAGAAGGTTTCGCTGTCGATGCCAATGGAGTTGTTAGTATAGAGAGTGGAAAATATGCAGCCAGTCTGTTTGGCAATATCTATATTCTGTTGCTTTTCCTCGTTGGTGTAGTAGGAGTTTTGGCAGGGATTATCTTGACCCTCCTTCGCCCTGCGTTCAAACGTGGTATTTGGGCAGCAGGTATAGGTACGGTACTGACCGTTATGGCATTGTTCCTCATTGCTGGTCTCAATGGGACGAGCTACTATCCCTCTACGGCCGATTTGCAAAGCTCTTTGACCATTGAAAACAGTTGTTCAAGCGAGTTTACGCTTCGCACGATGGCAATCGTTTCGTTAGTTATTCCCTTCGTCCTTGCCTATATCATCTATTGCTGGCGCGCTATTGACTTACGCTCCATCACGCGCAAGGAAATGGAAGAAGAAGATCACAAATACTAAATCCGTATATCTTTGATCATAAATAAAGGAAACCGTCGTTGAGGCGGTTTCCTTTTTCTGTTTTCTTCATCTCTATTCCAATGAACAAAAATAAGTTCACAGCAGTCCTGCAGTATAGCGTGTCTGCTGGTTTTCATTGGAGCACTGCTGTCTCGTCAAGAGATGCATACCGCAGATAGCCATCTTTCGCAAGAATGAAAGTAGGACCATCCATGGGAGACTCTACATCGGCCATTGACTCATCATCAAAAGCTCTGTAGACATCATAGCCTCGCCATACTTTTAAGTACTTGGCAGAAGCATAGCCCAGTTTGCGAGCAAGCCGCACAACCTTAGCTTCGAGTGACCTAGTGTTAGC
>CAUSYJ010000055.1:0-9180 GCA_963535845.1 uncultured Alloprevotella sp. | reverse complement strand
GGCTTATGAACTCTATAAGTATCTCCTTTCTATGCTTGTCGATCTGAAAGCTTATGGAGAACGTAGAGCGGAGTCGAGTGCGGCTCGTGCAGAACGCTTAGGAACGAAGATAGGCGGTCTGTCACCCGATAGGCAATTTGCTGATAACAAATTCCTTGTGCAGCTGGCTGACAATAAAGCACTGGGCGAATACCGAGAGAAAAAACAAGAATGGCCAGAGGAACCAGCTTTCGTGAAGAAGCTCTATACCACTATGATTGAGAGCGAGCTCTATCAGAACTATCTGACGAAAGAAGACTTCAGTTATGAGGCCGACCGCGAGCTGATACGTAAGCTCTACAAAACTTACGTTTGCAATAATGAGGATTTTGATTCGCTCCTCGAAGAACATAGCCTCTATTGGAATGATGATAAAGAAATCGTTGATAGTTTCGTCATGAAAACCATCAAGCGTTTCAAGGAGGATAGTACTGCTGAGCAAGAACTTCTCCCCGACTATGCTGCCGTGGAGGATAAAAACTTTGCAGGAACTCTCTTCGTCGAAACATTGAAGCGAGCTCAGGAAGTTCGCCAGCTTATTCGCGAAAATTCTAAGAACTGGGAGTTCAACCGCTTGGCTTTCATGGATGTTATCATCATGCAGATAGCTTTGGCCGAAATCCTCACATTCCCGCAAATTCCGCTGAGCGTCACGTTCAACGAGTATCTCGACATTGCTAAAGTCTACAGCACACCAAAAAGCGCAGGCTATATCAATGGACTTCTTGACCATGTGGTGAAGTCGCTCAAGAAAAAAGGCGAACTGATGAAATAAAAATCCTTGGTGTCTTCCTCTTCTGAGGTGATGCGCCAAAGGATGCTACGATTTTTCCCTTTCTGCTCTGCGGAAGGAAAAAGAAAGAATACAATATATTTATGAATTGAAAACCATAACTTAAAAACCTATATGACTACTCCAAATTTAGTTCTCCTTCAGGGCGCTCAAGCTGGCGATGGAGGAATGGTGTCCATGCTCCTCATGATGGGCGTTTTATTTGCCATTGTTTATTTCTTCATGATTCGCCCTCAAAACAAGAAGCAGAAGGAAATCCAGAAATTTCGCGATGCTCTGAAGGCAGGAGACGATGTGGTAACGATTGGCGGAATCCAGGGAACCATCAAGCGCATTGATAACGACACGAACTCCATTATTCTGAACGTGGCTACAGGCGTTGATATCCGTTTCGACAAGAGTGCTATCATCCCGAAGGGTACTAGCAACAATCGATAAATAGGGAAGCCCCTCAGAGCTCCCTCCATCTCCCCATGAAGGGGAGGGCTCAGCATCCTCTTTGAAAGAGGAAACGGAGCGCTCCTCTTCAGCGAAGGATGGAGGGGGCTTTTCTATTTTTTTCTTATTCTTTAATCTCTGATGGAAATATCCTCTCGAGCAAAGCAACTTCTAAAGTTGGGCATCGCTAAGGTTTGGAACAAGCAGTTTCTGACCTTTCTGTTCTTTTTGGCATTAAGCACCACCTTTTGGGTATTTACAAAACTCAATGATACCTACCGGCACGACTATGAAGTGCCTATCCGTCTTGTCCATGTCCCTAAGAATGTGGTCATCACCTCCGATTTGCCAGAGTATATCCATGTTTCCGTCACCGACAAAGGCTGGGGGCAGCTAGCTTATGAGTATGGCGGCTCAAAAAATCCTATCACCGTTGAGTTTGCCACTTATGCTGGTAGCAACGGCTACGGCTCTGTTCCCGTCACCGACTTATCGCGTCAAATTCTGGCCCAATTGCCGGCAGGCGCATCTCTTTCGGGCTTGCGCCCACAATCGTTGGAGTTCTATTTCAATTATGGTGAGCGCAAGCGCGTTCCCATCCGGTTCAAAGGCGATATAGAAGCGGCTAATCGCTACTATATTTCATACATCCGCGCCGTGCCCGATTCTGTCACGGTGTATGCACGTCGCAGTATTCTCGATACGCTAACGGCCGTGACCACCAAAGGTGTTTATCTGCGCAATGTTTCTGATACAACGACGATGAATGTAGAACTTCAGTCTATCCCTGGTGTTAAATTTATTCCTAATAGAGTTAAATTGAAAATAGGCGTCGACCGTTTGGTGGAAAAGACAGTGCAAGTGCCAGTTCAGCAGGTGAATTTCCCTGCTTCAAAGGTGTTGCGCACTTTCCCCTCCAAAGTAAACGTCACTTTCCAAGTAGGCATGGCCATGTACAAGCAAATCACGAGCGATAGTTTTGTATTGGTCATCAACTATGAGGACCTGCTCAACAACCCCACTCCGCGCTGCCATCTCAAGTTGAAAACCATCCCCACAGGTATTCGGCAGGTGCGCATCTCTCCTTCTGATGTAGAATATGTCATCGAGGAAATTCCAGCAACCGATGAGTAACCGTCCCTTTAGTGTAGCTGTGACGGGCGGCATAGGTAGTGGAAAAAGCTATATCTGCCGCCAACTCGCGGAAGCAGGCTTCCCCGTATTCTATAGCGATGAGGAAGCACGACGTATCATTGTTGCCGATGCTGATGTGCGGCAGCAACTGACGGCTTTGATAGGGGAGGAGCTATACACGCCAGAAGGAGTTTTACAGAAGTCGGTTCTCCGCGCCTGGCTCTGCCGCGGAGCAGAGAACGCGACCCGCGTGAATGAAATTGTCTGGCCCAGCGTGGCCAATGCTTTTAAGGTGTGGGTCACTCAGCAAGCAGCTGAGTTGGTTTTTATGGAATGTGCGCTGCTTTTCGAGAGTGGTTTCGACCAACTTGTCCATCGCACGGTGATGGTGAGTGCTCCCGATGACGTGCGCCTTTCTCGCGTGCAACAGCGCGATAATGTTGCGCTCGAAACCGTCCATAAATGGATGGCGCTCCAGATGCCCGAATCGGAAAAAATTGCTCGTGCAGATTTTGTTATCTCCAACGACGGCGTCACTCCGCCCAATCTCGATGGTCTTCTCCAGCAGCTGTTGGCAGAGGCCTCAAAGGAAGTCACCGCTAACAGAAGTAAGCAGTAAATTTCTCCAATTCCAGAAATATATATATCTTCGCAAACCAAATTTTGACTTAATAAACGAAAGAAAATGAAGGATACTATTCTCTCTATCTCCGGACGTCCCGGTCTTTTCCGCCTTGTTGCTCAAGGTCATGGTAATCTCATCGTGGAAAATATTTTGGATAAGAAGCGCTCTGCGGCAGGTGGTCGTGACCGCGTTACTTCCCTCAATGATGTTTCTATGTATACCGACGAGGACGACGTGGCTCTGAATCAGGTGTTTGAAAATATCTTCAAGGCCACCGAAGGTAAGAAAGCGTCCATTGATTATAAGCGTGCCTCTGAGGCAGAAATGCGCGATTTCATGGCTACGGCTTTGCCAAACTACGACCGCGATCGTGTCCACGTTAGTGATATGCGCAAATTGGCACAGTGGTATAATATTCTTATCGAAGCCGGCGTAACGGAATTTGCGGACGAAGCTCCCGCTACAGAGGACAATGAATAAAACAAGTGCGCAATCGGAGCGCGCTACACAGACTTTCAGCACCAACGTTATCCTTGTGGATGCCGATCATGTTGATGATGTCGTGCTGAATCTTACGGCAAATTTTGAGCGCATGCTCAATCGCCGATTGCCAAAAGCAGACCTGCCACGCTGGCTCAACTGCCTGGCGCTCGACGGAGGCCTCCGACCGGGCAACAATGCCATACAGGTGATTTTCCTTCATAAGAAGGAGAACCAGGCTCTCAAGCATTTTGTTCCCGCTCATTATGCCAACGACCTCGACGGTAAGGCTTTTACCGACTCGCTGGGAGAATTCACGCTCCACAGTGCAGCAGTGCCCGAATTGAATAGTTCTGAGGAAATGTTTCTCCATACGCTCAACGAACTTCTCAAATCCGCCACCACGGAACGCCTGATGATTGTCGGGGATATGGATAGCGAGGAAACAGCAGCAGCCATCAAGCGTTGCATAGCTCAATCCCCGCAACAAAAAAGTATAACACTGTTCGCCATGGAACCCGTAGCGGGTCGTGGTTTTATGCAGGAAATTCTTGGATATTCGCTGATGAATGCGCTCGGCATCAAAGGAAGCGAATTTGCATGATAATTACAGAGAAGGTGAGGACGCAGCTGGCGGGATATTTCCCAAAGGTTTGCGATGGTCGAAACGACTTGCTACGTTAGTGGTTTAATGTTTCCGACAGCGTTCCCTACCTTCTCTGTTCTTTTTTTATTTGTGCGCGAAAGGCAATAAGGAAGTTGCAGCATGGACGTCTTCTGCTCATCGCCCTGATAGAGGCGGACCCCTTTTCCTGCCTTCTTTCCCTTTGTGGAAACTTTTAATCTTGAAATACCTAACATCAAACAAATAACAACCTTATGAAATTATCACTGAAACTTGAGTGCTTGCTCCTTTTCTGCTTGACCGCGCTGACTGGCTGGGCAGATGCCATTCAGGGAAGTACGACGGAGCCTGCTTCTGGTAAGCCGGAGCACCGTTACATCCTTGCTAACAGTCAGGGCTATTATGTAAACAAAAATCTGGCACCTACTTCCACGCCAGCCAATCGCGCTGTTTTTGCCATGTATGCCGTGGACGGAAAGGCGGATGCCTACTACCTCTACAACGTAACGGCAAGTAAATGGGTGAGCTATACGAAGGCTGCCACTTACAACAATCAAACGGGCTTCCTTCAGCTTTCGGCTGAAAAACCCGAAGGAGCTTACTTCCGTTTTGATAATTATGCTGGTGAATACTATCAGATTCAGCCCTACACCACGGGAGGTACCAACGAAAAGTATTTGAACTGGTTCAAAGGCATCGGTCCTGACAATCCTTTGGACGGTAATGTCTCTTTGGGGCTTTGGCAGGATAGCGGATCTAAGGATGCTGGTAGTCGTTGGACCTTTACGGCCGTTGATGTGGAGCATACCTGGACACTGTTCTCTGCTGGAATGCCCTCCAATGCTGTTATCAAGGTGGGCGACACGGAGTATCGCGGTGTGAATGCGCAAGGCGATACGCATTTCCGCGCAGCTTATGTTGATGAGAGTGAAGTTTCTGTGACGTGTGGCGGCGGTTATGTCTACACGCTTGTGGTAGATAATGCCAACCACCAAATAAACGTTGATTTTGTACAATTGTTCAATCCGACGGCATCTCCCACGGCGGAAGAGAAATATCCCTACCTGCTCAAGATGCCCGCAGCCTATGTCGGGACAAACGGCGGAAACCTATTGGGTGTTACCAAGAAATCGGCTGCAGATCGTTTCCTCCTGATTGAAGATACGGCCCGTTTGGGACAATATTATATATATGACCAAACCAGTGCAACTTGGATTTCTTACAGTTCTGCAACTATCGGTTCAACGGCTAAGCAGCAGAGCGAAAGCAAAGTGACGGTGGAAACCTCTAAGGCTTCGGCCAAAACATGGCAACTACGTTTGCGCCGCGATGGGGCAAGTGTGAGTATTTTGCCAGGCGAAATCTCTGAACCCTCGGGAGCTTCGGCTGCTTGGAACTTTACGGGTGGCGTGTCCCAAAATGTTGTTCTCAACTTGTGGCGTGCTGACGACGGCAACAGTGCTTGGCTCATCGAAGATCCTTCGGCTGGTTCGTTGGCTTGTGCCACAACGCTGTTCTCCGAACCAGGCAAAGAATTTATGCACAAGATTGTACCCAACGAAGGTGAGACTGTAGTGGGCGTCGACTTTGGCAACCTGACCACTCTGAAGCTCTACGACGATCGCCTCTCTGTTGGAAATGCCTATAAGTATGTATATGGCAAAGCTCCCGAGGCAGAAGGCGAGTATAACTATGTGGTGAAACTGAAAACTACCGACGGCGATGAAAGCAGCGTTGCTGTGCGCCTCACGGTGAGTAGCCACTTGCAGTCGCCCACACCCATGATGGGCTGGCTCACCTGGAACTGGTTTGCCCGCGCCATTAGCCACGACAAGATTCTGGCCGTAGTGGAAGGCATGCAGAATAAGGGACTTATCGATGCAGGTTATGCTACCATCGTGCTCGATGACTGTTGGGCAAAACCCGAAAGCGATAAAGCCAAACTCACTTACGATCCTGCTAAATTCCCCAGCGGAATCAGTGGTTTTAAGGCTGCGTGTCAAGCCGTCAATCCTAAAGTGAAAATCGGCATTTATAGTGATGCCGGTAGCATGACTTGTGAAAGGTATCAACCCGGTAGTTATGGCTTTGAAAAAGAACATCTTGCTCTCTTCGACAGTTGGGGCGTTGATATGCTCAAGTACGACTTCTGTAATAGCGAAAACTCTGCTTATGCCAGCTATAAGGCGATGGGGGCAGCTGTGAAGCGTCTCAATGAATCGCGTGTAGGACGCACTCCCTTTGTCTTTAATATCTGCGAATGGGGTTCCAACAAACCTTGGACATGGGGCGCAGAAGCCGGCGGAAGTAGCTGGCGTGCCACATCAGACGTACGCGAGAGCTGGATAGGTAGCTTCGGTCTTCCAGGTGTGTTGGGTGCAACAGATGTTGTGCGCAATCTGTGGATGTATGCCGGTGTCAACCGCTTCAATGACCTTGACATGATGTGTATCGGTCTTCACGGCTTGGGCGGTCCGAGTAACTATACTGTCGGCCATCAGCAGAACGGCGGTGTCATTACAGGTCTGACGGCCGAACAAGCTCGCTCGCAGATGAGCCTCTGGTGTATGTTTGCCAGTCCGCTTTCTCTCTCCTGCGACTTCCGCAATACGCCCGCCGCTGAGAGCAATGGCTCGGCCGGAACACTTCCCAAACCGCTCATTACAACCGACGATTTGGCTACGCTGAAGAACCCCGCCATCATTGCCATCAATCAAGATGCGCTCGGTCAGCAGGCTGAATACATGAAGAGCCTAAGTACGGGTACGACAAACTTTTCCAATACTGGCTACGATGTTTATCTGAAAGATTTGACCGAAGGCCGCAAAGCTGTGGCTGTGGTCAATCGTGGCGGAAGTGTGGTGACTCCTCCCGCTCTCCCGCTTTCAGCTCTCTATATGAACGCTACGGCGACTTACATGAGTAAGGATGTTTGGAGCGGAGCAGAGAAAGAAATCAGTGGAGTACTCTCCGTGGGACAATTGAAGCCTTACGAAACGAAAGTATTTGTGCTGACTGAAAAAACAGCGACTACGGGGCTTCACAACACGGCTCTGACAAGTAGCAATACTGCTCCTGTTTACGACCTCTCTGGTCGTCAGCTTCGCTCTGTGGAGAGAGGCCAACTCTATATCCAAGGTGGCGATAAACTCATGAAGTAAGTCATTGCGCGCAGCCTTTTGCGGCAGCCCTCTCTTTAGATGATTCTCAACGAACTGCATCCCGATTCTGAAAAGGCATTTAGGTGCAGTTCGTTTTTTGTAGCTTGCCTTGTGTAATCCCTTTTCTTGTCAATTGTTTTCGTGTTTTAGAGTGGCGAGAATGGCTTGAAATCCAAGTTAAAGTAAAGAGTCCTCAGTACAGTCCGACTCGTCTGACCTGTCCGATAAGGATATTCACGAATAGCCTTATTGCGTCAGCTGACACAATAAGACTGTCGGCTGACAGAATAAGGAAATCTGCGGAGACGAATAGGCTTTTTATCTGCTAAAACCGACAAAATGCCGACTTTTCCCTCAAAAACACGAGAATCTTTGAGAAAATTTCCAATTTTTCCCTGTCATTTTCTGGCGCAGTCCACCCGATTTTCCGCAGAAAGCTTGTGTTTTAGTTTTATTAAGACTTTTCTCGCCTTTTACCAATGTAAAGGAAAGCGACAGTAAGAGAGTTTCGCTTTAGCTATGAGAGTGTTGCTCGATTGTTGGCTTTCTCAAAAGTATCAGAAAAGAAGGCTGTCTTTTTCAATAAGCACGTTGGAAAATGTCACCGAAAAAAGTTATCTTTGCGCATAATTTATTCAACAAAAAACAGACGATATGGGAAGACTCATTATCATCGGTGCGGGTGGTGTTGCTACCGTTGCAGCGATTAAGGTTGCTAAGAATGCAGATGTCTTTACAGACGTAATGATAGCCAGTCGTACGCTGGCAAAGTGTGATGCAATCGTTGCATCGATAGCAGAAAAAGTGGGCGCAGAGCGCGCAAAGAATTTCCAAACGGCACAAGTGGATGCGGACAATACTCCCGAGCTGGTGCGCCTCTTTGAAGGTTTCAAGCCCGACTTGGTGATGAACCTCGCGCTGCCTTATCAGGATCTGACCATTATGGACGCCTGCTTGGAGTATGGTTGCTCTTATCTGGATACGGCCAACTACGAGCCGAAAGATGAGGCGCATTTTGAATACAGCTGGCAGTGGGCTTATCGCGAACGCTTTGAGAAAGCCGGACTTACGGCCATTTTGGGCTGCGGCTTCGACCCGGGCGTGACGAGCATCTTTACGGCTTACGCTGCAAAGCACCATTTCGATGAAATCCAGTATCTGGACATCGTCGATTGCAACGCTGGTAACCATCACAAAGCTTTTGCCACTAACTTCAACCCAGAAATCAATATCCGCGAGATTACGCAGAAAGGTCTCTATTATGAAGACGGAAAATGGGTGGAGACCGAGCCGCTCGAAATCCATAAGACACTGACCTATCCCAATGTAGGACCGAAGGAGAGCTACCTCCTCCACCATGAAGAGTTGGAGAGCCTCGTGCTCAACTTCCCCACAATTCGCCGCGGTCGTTTCTGGATGACTTTCGGACAGGAATATCTCACTCACTTGCGCGTGATTCAGGACATCGGTATGGCAAGCATCAAGCCCATCAATTATGAGGGCAAAGAAATTGTGCCACTGCAATTCTTAAAGGCCGTTCTTCCCAATCCGCAGGAACTGGGTTCTAACTACGACGGCGAGACAAGTATCGGCTGCCGTATTCGCGGTTTGAAGGGCGGTAAGGAGGAAACTTACTATGTCTACAACAACTGCTCTCACCAAGCTGCTTACGAAGAAACAGGTATGCAGGGCGTGAGCTACACTACGGGTGTGCCAGCTTGTATCGGTGCACGTCTCTTCATGCAAGGACTTTGGAAGAAAGCTGGTGTGTACAACGTGGAAGAGTTTAATCCAGATCCTTTCATGGAAGAGCTCAACAAGCAGGGCTTGCCTTGGCACGAAATCTTCGGCGGCGACTTGGAGCTGTAGGATATAATCTGTCTCT
>CAUSYJ010000054.1:0-9267 GCA_963535845.1 uncultured Alloprevotella sp. | reverse complement strand
ATTTTCTCGAAGAGTAGTTCTGGCTTGTTCAGCTCATGTCCAGCAACAAGTAGGTCGGTCTGACCGAGATTGTCCCACTTGAGGTTGGACATATTGATCATGTTGCGCAATTTCTCAGAGCTAAACGGCAGGAAAGGCTCGAAAGCGATGGCCAGATTAGCCACCAGCTGCAATGAAAGGTTCAGAATTGTCTCCACGCGCTTCGGATCGGTCTTGAAGACCTTCCAAGGCTCTGAGTCGGCTAAGTATTTGTTGCCGATGCGGGCTAAGTTCATCGCTTCCTTTTGTGCGTCGCGGAAGCGGAACTTCTCAAGCAGCTCTTCCACCTTTGCTTTGACGTCGCGGAACTCTGCAATTATTTCTTTGTCCTGCTCAGTCAGCTCTCCGCAAGGCGGAACTTTACCTCCGAAGTACTTCTGCGTCAGCACAAGGGCGCGGTTTACGAAATTGCCGTAGACAGCCACGAGTTCGTTATTGTTGCGTGCCTGGAAGTCCTTCCAAGTGAAGTTGTTGTCCTTAGTCTCTGGAGCATTGGCGGTAAGTACGTAGCGAAGCACGTCTTGTTTTCCGGGGAATTCCTCCACATATTCGTGGAGCCAAACCGCCCAGTTGCGAGAAGTAGAGATCTTGTCGTCTTCCAGATTGAGAAACTCGTTGGCAGGAACGTTGTCCGGCAGAATGTATGAGCCTTCAGCCTTGAGCATAGCAGGGAAAACGATGCAGTGGAATACGATGTTGTCCTTTCCGATAAAGTGGACGAGGCGCGTGTCTTGGCTCTTCCACCATTTCTCCCAGTCGTTGGGCAGCAGCTCGCGCGTGTTGGAGATGTACCCAATGGGAGCGTCGAACCAGACATACATCACTTTTCCCTCTGCGCCTTCCACTGGTACGGGGATGCCCCAGTCCAAATCGCGGGTCACGGCGCGCGGTTTCAGGCCCATATCAAACCAACTCTTACATTGGCCCACCACGTTGGAACGCCAATCGGAGTGGTCAGCAAGTATCCATTTCTCCAGCCATGGCTGGGCTTTGTCGAGCGGCAAGTACCAATGCTTTGTTGTGCGCAATACTGGTTTTGAACCGCTGATGGTGCTGTGCGGATTGATAAGTTCGGTGGGGGAAAGATCCTTACCGCACTTCTCACACTGGTCGCCGTATGCGTCGGGATTTCCGCAGTGAGGACACTCACCTTTAATATAGCGGTCGGCCAAGAAAGTCTTTGCCTCCTCGTCGAAGTACTGTTCGCTTTCTTGCTCGATAAATTCTCCTTTTTCGTAGAGCTTTTCAAAGAATTCGGTCGCGGTCTTTGCGTGTACGTCCGAAGTAGTACGGCTATAAATACTAAAGCTTATTCCGAATTTCTCAAAAGATTCTTTGATGAGTTTATGGTAGCGGTCGCAGACATCTTGTGGAGTGACGCCCTCTTTCTTAGCGCGGATGGTGATAGGTACTCCGTGTTCGTCGGAACCACAGATAAAGAGAACATCACGTCCGCGAAGGCGCAGATAGCGCACATAGATGTCGGCCGGCACATAAACTCCCGCCAAGTGTCCGATATGAACACCGCCGTTGGCATAGGGCAGAGCGGCCGTCACAAGGGTGCGCTTGAAGTCTTTCTTTTTCATATTATTTCTTTCTCTTATTATAATTCTATTTATGTGTGCAAAATTACTTCAATATGAGGAAACTATGAAAATTTTGCTTTCTTTTCTTGTCCGACACAATAAGAATTGGCTACCTTTGCATTATAAAAGATGAGTAAAATAGAGCTTCGCCGCCGTCGTATAGCCCGTCTGTTGTTGATTGTCTTTATCACAATGACGGCCTTCACTATGCTCCACCGCCACCCAGAGGTGAAGAGCGTAGACAGCTCTTGCGAACTCTGCATCAGCCATATTCGGCACAGTGGCCACTGGTCTGCGGAGCATTTTTCATTGCAGCCGTGCTTGCTTTGCGAGTTAGCGTCGCTGCCTTTCCTTCAGGGAGCTGCACCAGCCTTTATGGTGGCCATTGCTCTCTTTGTTTTATTCACACCTTGGTTGGACCAACGCCGCGCTCTGGGCGTTCTGTCATTTATTATCCCAAGAGCACCGCCCGTTTTCATTTAGTTTTTTCTGAATAGATACAAGATATTTCTCATTGTGTGCGGATGTGTTTTCGCACAGATGTGTTCTGTCTTTGTATCTCTATGAGTTGTGGACTGTTGGCTTTAGTCTAACGTTCTGCATCTCAAATCTCCATCTACTTTTAATAATAAGTTTTGCAAATTGCTGGACACTTCTGTGTGTCTTGCAACGTGCTATTCATATATACAATAAATAAAAATGAAAAGATTACATATCTTATTTACATTCCTCATACTCCTGTGCGCCACTTCCTTAAGCGCGCAGAACAAGACAGCCCGTCTGGACGGCCGCGTGACAGATGGTCCCGACGGACAGCCCCTTTTTGGCGTTCGCGTTCACCTTCCTGCACTGAAACTCTCGGCAGTAACCAATTCCGAAGGTAATTACCACTTCGAGGGTCTACCAAGTGTTCGCACACAGATTGAAGTTTCTTATGAAGGTCACCAAACTATCGTTGAGCAAATCAATCTTACTCAAAAAACACACAAAGATTTCGTTCTCTTAGAGCGTGATGCTCGTCTGGGCGAAGCAGTTGTCACGGGTGTGACGGGAGAAACTCGTCTACAGAAACTCTCTACGCCTGTAACGCTCCTTTCTAACGACAAATTGCGCGGTATTTCCTCTACCAACATCATAGATGCTTTGGCACACGAGCCAGGTATTTCACAGATCACTACGGGTAGCGGTATCTCCAAGCCAGTGATTCGCGGTTTGGGTTATAATCGCATTGTGGTTGTTAATGATGGTATTCGCCAGGAAGGACAACAGTGGGGCGACGAGCATGGTATCGAGATAGATCCGCAGAGTGTTCATTCGGTCGAGGTTCTTAAAGGTCCGGCCAGCTTGATGTACGGCTCAGATGCTTTAGCTGGCGTCGTAATTTTCCATGAAGCTCCCACATTGGCCGAAGGTACCATGCACTCCGAAGTATCTTCCGAGTACCAGAGTAATAACGGCTTGCTGAACTATTCACTCAACTTTGCCGGTAATAAGAAAGGCTTTGTCTGGAACGGACGTTTCAGTGATAAATATGCGCACGACTACAAGAACAAGTATGACGGCTATGTCTACGGTACAGGTTTCCAAGAGCGTGCGGCTTCTGTCATGCTGGGGCTTAATCGTGGTTGGGGCTACAGCCATCTGACTTTCGAACGCTATCATATTATGCCCGACATTGCCGAAGGTGAGCGTGCGGCCGATGGTTCTTTCCTTCGTCCCGACGGGAAAAAAGCTACGCACGACGATTTTCTCTCTTATCGCCACGGACTTCCCTATCAGCACGTTTATCATACCAAGCTCGTCAGCGATAACTTCTTCATCTTGCCCAAAGGTACGCTCAATTTTATCTTAGGTCTTCAGCAGAACCAACGTAAAGAATACGAGGAAGTGGCTCATCCCAATGTTCCCGGCCTTTATCTCTTCTTGCAGACGCTGAACTACGATGCACGCTATACGCTGCCTGAGCTTTCGGGCTGGAAAATAGTGACAGGCATCAATGGTATGCTCCAGCGCGAGAAGAATAAGGGCGAAGAATTCCTAATCCCCGACTATCGTCTCTTTGATTTCGGTCTCTTTGCTACTACGAGCCATGACTTCGGCCGTCTGAGTTTGAATGGTGGTCTTCGTATCGACCGCCGCCATATCAGTAGCGATGCCCTTGTTGATAATGGCGTGCAACGTTTCGAAGCTCTCCGCAAAAACTTCTTTGGCGTTTCGGGAAGTGTAGGTGCCACTTATAAGGCCAGCGAACAATTCCTTCTGCGCGCCAATATAGCTCGCGGTTTCCGTGCTCCTACCATCAGCGAACTGGCTGCCAATGGTGTCCACGAAGGTTCTCTTCGCTACGAGAAGGGCAACTCTTCGCTCAAGCCCGAAACAAGTTGGCAGCTCGATATGGGTGCAGATTTCTCCTCCCCTATCGTTTCAGCTCAGCTCTCCCTCTTTGCCAACCTCCTCATTAAGAACTACGTCTATTCAGTACGTCAGCTCGATGCTCTGGGCAAACCTCTCATCAAGGACGATCACGAAGTTTATCAGCACCAGAGTGGCGACGCTCGCTTGATGGGAGGTGAATTGATGGTCGACGTTCATCCCCTCGAACAGCTCCATATCTCCAACACCTTCTCTTATGTCAATAGTGTGCAGCTCCATCAGCCCAGAGAGTCCAAGTATCTGCCTTTCACGCCCGCCCCGCGTTGGAATTTCGATGTTCGTTATGATTTCATCCGCGACGGTCGCGTGTTCAACAACGCTTATGCTGCTGTTGGTGGCGAGGTGAACCTGCGCCAGAACCATTTCTATGCTGAAGGCGGCACCGAAACTGCCACTCCGTCCTATACGCTTGTCAATCTCTCCGCTGGTACAGACATTCGCATCAACGGTCGTAAGTTCGGCTCTCTCGTGCTGACGGTTCACAATCTCTTTGATCGTGCTTACCAGAACCATCTTAGCCGTCTGAAGTATGCTGATGAAAATCCCGTCACGGGACGTCGCGGCATCTTCAGTATGGGCCGTTCATTCAATATCAAGTTGAATATACCAATCGACTTCTGATATTTTTCAAAAAAGGCGAGAACCTTACGTTCTCGCCTTTTTTATTGTTCACCAAAGTCTCTGTATTTTTCTCTTCATCTGTCGCTCTCGTCGTCGTCCTTGATGTGTTTTTTACCCTCATAAGTGAGCAGTTCTTCGCGCTTGAAGCGATAGCTGGTAGAAGCCAGCGACTGACTCTCATCAAAGCAGTTGGAACGAACATCAAAGATGCCGCAGATGAGGTCATAGAGCAAGTCGTTGGTCACATATTTCTCCGCATTGTTCTGCAAGGCCTCCATGCGACCCGGATGCAGCGAGCGATATTCCGAAGAGAGATAAGCGAAGAGCGGAATACGTGTCATCTGAAATCCGTCGAAGTTTGGTTTGCGGCGTCGCCCAGGTTCTGTGGCGTGGTCGCTGCAATAAACCATGGCGCGCAGGTTGAGCCGTTGGCGCGCATAATCGAACACTTTCTCCAATACCATGTCCGTATAAGCCAGTGAGTTCTTGTAGTTCACCACATTGTCTTGAACGCCTGGTTTCCCCCAGTGCGTAAATTCTTGCGGGTAGCGGTTGATGAAATTGAAGTGGCTACCAATCAGGTGGAGCACAACAAAATTATTCTTCGTAGGATCTACCTCATCGAGGAAGTCGAGTAGCGACGCGTCGTATTGCACCTTTCCCACTTCTTGGTGCGTCCATTTCGCCACATCTGCCGTCTCGGCCACGAGGGAAATAGGCGTGTCGAAAGTGCCCAAATGCCCTTGATTGCTATACCAATGCACGCGATAGCCCAGCTTATGAGCCATGTCGACCACTGAACAGGATTTTGAAAAATCCTTATCATTATATTGGTTAAACTCCGTCAAGGCGCGTTCCAACGAAGGCACTGTTTGCATCGAACAAGAGTAGGCGTTCGGAAAGAGCACAAAATGTTCGCTATCCTTTTTGCACGCGCGAAGCCATGGTGTCGTGTCCTCGGGCAAGTCCTCATGAAAAGCACTCATAAAGTCGCGGCAGCCCGATTCGCCTATCACGAGCACCATCGTCCCCGGCTTCTCCGTTGGCTGTCCCAAGGCTTCCGCTTCGAGGGTGCTCACGCGTTTTTCGGTAGAAGCAGCATAGTGGCGATAGCCTTCGATGTATTCTTTCACATCAGCATATAGCGTGGCAATTCCCGTGCGTCCAAACACGCCGTGATGGCTTTTCCAGGTATAGACGAGCAAGAAAACAGTCAGTCCGCCCACTATCGCCAGGCGCACCCAAGCTTCTGCATTTTCCAATCGCCCAAACGCTGGTGCGGGAACGGGATATGCAAAATTAACGAAGCATACGCCCGCCACAGCCGCCACCACGGGCACAACAGCCGCTAAGTTCTGCCACCACGCAAACGAGCGGAAAAATTCGATAATCTCATTCCTGTCCGTCTCTTGAATAGTCTTCATCCCCGTTGAGTCGATACATACCCGATAGGTCAAATAATAAATGATTTGAAACAAAGGGATAAACACCAGTACCACTTCAGCTGTCGCCACCAAGGTGCTCACCATCCTGCTGTCCGGTAAGAAAGCCGCTAGCAGGGCCAGTAATCCCGAAAGGCCGCCAAAAAGATAGAGACCGAAATCTATATCCATATAGTTTTCATAGTCGGGCGACGATTTGCGATGAGTGAGATGATAGAGCAGCGGATAGGTCAGAATCCACAACCCACTTATCCCCGCCACCAGTAGCAGGCTCGGAGCTGTGACCGGAACTTGCGCCACCGTCAGCGGAATACAGGCCAGCACAGCCGCCACGCCCAAGCGCCGCGTTTGTTGCCCGCGAGCGTTCCGCGCCATACCTTTATTGCATGAGAAATACACGATATAGGCCAGCAAGAGCGCACCTGTTATCAAAAAGAAGTATTGCATGATTTCAGAGTTTGGCGCGAAGTTAAGAAGATTATATGAAATAGCGGAGAGCCTCCTCCATCTCCCCCATGAGGGGGAGTGCTCAGCTACCACTTGCAGCAGGATTCTTCAACGACTTATTGGATTTCTGCATTCTCGCATTTGGTTCTCGGACTGGTCGGACTAGTCTGACTAGTCAGAATACTGAATCTCCGACAGGTCTGACTAGTCGGACCCGTCCGAGAACCAAGTCTGAGCACTCCCACTTATAGAGGAGCAGGAGGAAGCTCCCTTATTCGTGATTCTTCGCCCCTTTCGTGAAAATTCGTGGGCTAAATTCAGTCAAAAATCTTCTCACTTTCCCCCTTCCACGAAAGCCACAAAATCCTCCACGAAAGGGAGAGGGCAAACCATCTAGCCTTCCTGCGCGCCGATACAATAAGGCTGTCGGCGGATTCCCTTATTGCGTCAGTTGACAGAATAAAGAAGCCAGCCGACACAATAAGGAAACTGACGGGTGGGATAAGGCCGAAAACGAGCAGAAAAATGAGAAAAAGTGCGGTTTTTGAGGTGAAAAACCAGAAAAACCGGAAAATCTCACCCAAAACTATCCTGCAAAATCCTCCACCAAAGAAAAATTTTGGCAGATTCCCTCTTTTCTCGCGCTAAAAGGAGAAAATGGTTTGTAAAATAATCTCTTACTTTTTCGGCATAAACAAAGCAGTGCGCAACATGAGGTTTGTCGAGCACTGCTTCTGTACATGTCGGTCGGGAGAATAAGGACTCAATCCAGTTGTTTTAGTCGGTCGCGCAAGAGCGCTACTCCCTTCGATGCCACCTCCTGGATAACCTCCACTTCGCGGCGTGTGGGCACGCGCACCGGCTTCGGGTCGATCAGGAAAATAGGGCTGTCGGCTGGCGCGTAGCGGATGAGGCCCGCTGCGGGGTAAACGTTGAGCGAACTACCTATAACTGCAAAAATATCGGCCTGCTCCACTTCGCGCGCAGCTAAGTCGAGATTGGGCACAGCTTCGCCAAACCATACGATCCATGGGCGAAGCAGCGAGCCGTCTTTGGCCTTCTCGCCGTGGCGAACCTCGAGGCGGTCGGCAGTGAGGGTCTCCCAGCAGCGCGGATTATCGGGGTCGCGACTCGAACAAACGCGCATGAGCTCACCATGGAGATGGATGACGCGATGACTGCCCGCGCGCTCGTGCAGGTCGTCCACATTCTGCGTGATCACTGTCACATCGTAGTCCTGCTCCATTTCGGCCAGCACCAAGTGCCCAGCATTGGGCTGAGCCGTGGGCAACTGCTTGCGCAGACCATTGTAGAAATCTGTCACCAAATCAGGGTCGCGCAGCCATCCCTCAGGGGTAGCCACCTGCTCCACAGGGTATTTCTCCCACAGTCCGCCTGCATCGCGGAACGTTTCAAAGCCACTTTCGGCACTGATGCCCGCACCGGTCAATACAACGAGTTTCTTCTTCATAATCATAGGTCTTAAATCAAGCTCTTTCCCTCTTCTGGCTGCGCGGAAGGGCTTCATCCGTGGGCGTGAAAGAGAAAAGAATAGGTACTTTTCGCAAAAATACCTAAAAGTGTAGGTTGTTCTCCTATAGATGGCGCAAAAAAGTAGGTACACTTATAGAAAAATGTTGTATTTTTGCGCGAAATAAATAACACATATAATAAAAATAGAAAATAAGTATGGACAAACTTAGCTATGCCCTTGGTATGGTGATTGCCGAAAACCTCAAAGGTTTGGGCGCAAACAATGTAGACACGACCGACTTTGCGAAGGCCGTTGCTGATGTTCTTGCAGGAAAGAGCACAGAGCTCACTCCGATTGAAGCACAAACAACTGTTCAGGAGTTTATGCAGAAGCAGGAATCAGAGCGCAGCAAATTCATGCGCAAAGCAGGCGAGGACTTCTTGGCCGAAAACGCTAAGAAGGATGGCGTTGTGGTGTTGCCCAGCGGTTTGCAGTACACAGTGCTGACTGAAGGTACAGGTGCGCAACCAAAAGCTACGGATCAGGTGCAGTGTCACTATGAAGGCCGCTTGATAGATGAAACTGTATTCGACAGCAGCTACCAGCGCGGTGAGCCTGCCGTATTCCCTCTCAACGGCGTGATAGCTGGCTGGACGGAAGGCGTGCAGCTGATGAAGGAAGGCGCAAAGTACCGCTTCTTCATCCCCTACAACCTGGCCTATGGAGAGCGCGGAGCTGGCAATTCTATACCTCCCTATGCTGCCCTTGTCTTCGATGTTGAACTAATCAAAGTAATGTAATTCTTTATATGAAGAAGATTTTATCCTTGGCTGTTATTGCAGCAGCCACCCTCTTTGCTTCCTGCAACAACGGAAGCCCGAGAGCAAGCATGAAGAACGATGTCGACACGCTCAGCTATGAGATCGGTTTGAGCCAAACAGCAGGCATCGAGAACTATTTCCAACAGTCTGGTATCGACTCGGCTTATATCGACGACTTCCTCCGTGGCGTGAAAGACGGCGCGCTGGCTGGCGACGACAAGAAGAAGCAGGCCTACTACGCCGGCGTACAAGCTGGTGTGCAGATGAAGACCCAGATGTTTCCAGGTATTGAGCGAATGATCTTCGGCAATGATAGCACGAAGAAACTCTCTTTGCGTAACTATCTGGCCGGCTTCACGGCTGGTGTGCGCCATAAGTCAGCGCTCAAAATCAATGGTGTTGAA
>CAUSYJ010000053.1:0-9333 GCA_963535845.1 uncultured Alloprevotella sp. | reverse complement strand
CCAGGTGTCGATGACTTGGTTGTAGCGCTCGTTGTCGGTGATGAAACCCATACCATAGTCACCCATGATTTGCTCGATGCGGTCGTTACCAGCCTTCACGATTTCAGCCTTTTCCTTAGGAATGATGATATCGTCGAGGTTGAACGAGAGACCACCTTCGTATGCCTTGCGATAACCGAGGTTTTTGATGCCATCGAGGAATTCGCAAGCGCGGGTCATACCAACGCACTTGATGACCTTGGTGATGATGTCGCGGAGAGACTTCTTAGAGATGATGGTATTAACAAAACCTACTTCGCTAGGAATGACTTCGTTGACAATGACACGACCTACAGAAGTTTCCACCAAGTGACGGATGGGGAGACCATTCTCATTGATGTCGTCTACCAACACTTTGACAGGTGCGTGCATCGCAACCTTGCCTTCGTTGTAGGCGATGATGGCTTCTTCAGGTCCGTAGAAGGTGAGACCAGTGCCCTTCGCACCAGGACGGAGCTTAGAGATGTAGTAGAGACCGAGCACCATGTCCTGCGAGGGCACTGTGATAGGTGCACCGTTGGCAGGGTTGAGGATGTTGTGGCTCTGGAGCATGAGCATTTGTGACTCCAAAATCGCCTCGTTGGAGAGGGGGAGGTGGACTGCCATTTGGTCACCGTCGAAGTCGGCGTTAAATGCAGTACATGCCAAGGGGTGGAGCTGGATAGCCTTACCCTCAATCATCTTGGGCTGGAACGCCTGGATGGAGAGACGGTGAAGCGATGGAGCACGGTTGAGGAAAACGGGGTGTCCCTTCATGACGAGTTCGAGGATGTCCCAGATGATGGGATCGCGACGATCGACAATCTTCTTCGCGCTCTTCACGGTCTTCACGATACCGCGCTCGATGAGCTTGCGGATGACAAAGGGCTTATAGAGCTCTGCTGCCATGAGCTTGGGAAGACCACATTCTCCCATCTTGAGTTCGGGACCTACAACGATAACGGAACGACCAGAATAGTCGACACGCTTACCGAGGAGGTTTTGACGGAAGCGACCTTGCTTACCCTTCAATGAGTCAGAGAGTGACTTGAGGGGACGGTTGCTTTCGCTCTTCACTGCACTACTCTTGCGGCTGTTGTCGAAGAGGCTATCCACAGCTTCTTGAAGCATACGCTTTTCGTTGCGGAGGATGACTTCAGGAGCCTTGATTTCGAGCAAACGCTTGAGGCGATTGTTGCGAATGAGCACGCGGCGATAGAGGTCGTTCAAGTCGGAAGTGGCGAAACGGCCACCATCGAGGGGAACGAGGGGACGCAACTCGGGAGGAGTGACGGGGATAATCTTCATGATCATCCACTCGGGCTTGTTGCGATCCTTAGAGGCACGGAAAGACTCTACGACTTGGAGACGCTTGAGGGCATCGTTCTTCTTGGCTACAGAACCATCGCTGTTGGCGCGGTCGCGGAGCTCATAGGAGAGGCTGTCGAGGTCGATGCGTTGCAAAAGGTCGAGGATCGCCTCTGCACCCATTTTTGCGATGAACTTATTGGGGTCGCTGTCCTCGAGATATTGATTATCACGGGGGAGCTTAGCCAAAGCATCGAGATATTCGTCTTCGGTCAACAAATCGTTGACTGCGAAATCATCTGCAAGAGCACCAGGTTGTACGACAACATAACGTTCGTAGTAGATGATTTGATCGAGCTTCTTGGTGGGGATACCGAGGAGGTAGCCCATCTTGTTGGGAAGAGAGCGGAAATACCAGATGTGTGCTACAGGCACGACCAACTGGATGTGTCCAGCACGCTCACGACGCACCTTTTTCTCGGTCACTTCCACACCACAACGGTCGCAGACGATGCCTTTGTAGCGGATGCGCTTATACTTTCCGCAGTGGCACTCATAGTCCTTGGTAGGACCGAAGATGCGTTCGCAGAAAAGTCCATCGCGCTCGGGCTTGTAGGTGCGGTAGTTGATGGTTTCGGGTTTCAATACTTCACCATAGGAGTTCTCCTGAATTTCTTCAGGAGAAGCCAAGCCTATGGTAATCTTGGTGAAGTTAGTTTTTATCTTTCTGTCTGTCTTGAAAGCCATAACTGAAATATATGTGGGTGAGAAAGATGCTTGTGATTAGTCGAGCGAGATGCTGAGACCGAGACCACGGAGCTCATGGAGCAACACGTTGAGGGATTCGGGGATGCCAGGAGTTGGCATGGGATCACCCTTAACGATAGCTTCGTAAGCCTTGGAACGGCCAGTGACATCATCGGACTTGATGGTGAGGATTTCTTGAAGCACGTGGCTAGCACCGAAGGCTTCGATTGCCCAGACTTCCATCTCTCCGAAACGTTGACCACCAAACTGAGCTTTACCACCAAGAGGTTGCTGAGTGATGAGAGAGTATGGTCCGATAGAACGTGCGTGCATCTTGTCTTCTACCATGTGACCGAGCTTAAGCATGTAGGTCACACCTACAGTTGCCTTTTGGTCGAATTCTTCACCGGTGGCACCGTCATAAAGCTGAGTTGCGCAGTAGCGGGGAAGACCGGCTTTGTCGGTCCATTCGCAGAGGTCTTCGAGGTGTGCACCGTCAAAGATGGGGGTAGCAAACTTGAGTCCGAGCTTCTTACCAGCGTAACCAAGTACGGCTTCAAACACCTGTCCGATGTTCATACGAGAAGGCACACCGAGGGGGTTGAGCACGATGTCAACGGGAGTACCATCTGCGAGGAATGGCATATCTTCTTGACGCACGATTTTAGAGACAATACCCTTGTTACCGTGACGACCTGCCATCTTATCACCGACACCAATCTTACGCTTCTTAGCGATGTAGACCTTAGCCATCTGGATGATGCCACTGGGGAGTTCATCGCCGATGGTGATAGCATACTTTTCGCGCATACGCTTGGCATCCATCTCGTTGAATTTGCGGAGATAGTTGATGACAAGTGCACGAATCATGCCGTCGATGCGAGCATCACCAGTCCAGTTTTCCAACTCGAGCGCAGTGAAGTCGAGAGTCGCAAAGAGGCTCTTAGAGAACTTAGCACCCTTGGCGATAACTTCTGCACCGATGTTGTCCTTCACACCGAGAGAGGTGAAGTCCTTGGTGAGGGCAACGAGCTTATCGAGCATGATGCTCTTGAGTTCGTTGGTTTCGCTGTCGAACTTATTGTCGATTTTCTCAAGACGTTCTTTGTCTTTGAGCTTTTCTGCACGAGAGAGTTTGTGAACGCGGCTGAAGAGGCGCTTGTTGATAACAACACCAGAGAGAGAAGGATTGGCCTTCAAAGAAGCGTCCTTCACATCGCCTGCCTTTTCACCGAAGATGGCACGAAGCAATTTTTCTTCTGGAGTGGGATCGCTTTCTCCCTTTGGAGTGATCTTACCGATGAGGATATCACCAGGAACGATGCGAGCACCGACACGAACGATACCGTTTTCATCGAGATCCTTGGTAGCGTCTTCTGACACGTTAGGGATATCGTTGGTGAGTTGCTCCATACCGCGCTTGGTTTCGCGCACTTCGAGGGAGTACTCATCGACGTGTACAGAGGTGAGGATGTCTTCGCGCACCATACGTTCGTTGAGCACGATAGCATCTTCATAGTTGTATCCCTTCCAAGGCATGTAAGCAACGAGGAGGTTGCGACCCAATGCGAGTTCGCCATCTTCAGTTGCATAACCTTCGGTGAGGATGTCACCAGCCTTGACACGTTGTCCCTTGTCGCAAGTTGGACGAAGGTCGATGGTCATGTTCTGGTTGGTACGACGGAACTTTGGAATGTTGTACTCTACAGTGGCAGGTTCGAAGGCTACAAACTCTTCGTCCTCAGTGCGATCGTAGGTGATAACAATCTTAGTGGCATCAACGTAATCGATTACACCATCACGTTCTGCCGTAATCATCGTACGGCTATTTTCGCAGACTTGTTTCTCAATACCTGTGCCGACGATAGGGGCTTCGGAACGAATGAGAGGCACAGCCTGACGCATCATGTTAGATCCCATGAGTGCACGGTGAGCGTCATCGTGCTCCAAGAAGGGAATCAAAGCTGCTGCGATTGAGGCAATCTGCTGAGGAGCTACGTCCATGAGCTGCACTTCCGCAGGGGGAACCACGGGATAGTCAGCATCTTGACGGCTCTTAACCGTCTTACGGATGAAGCTACCATCTTCGTTCAAGGGTGCGTTACCCTGACCGATTATTTTGCCTTCTTCTTCTTCAGCACTGAGATACACTGCAGTGCTGTTGTCAAGATTTACTTTATAGATATCGTTGCCTTCAGCATCCTTCTCACCACTGTTTTCGATGACACGATAAGGGGTTTCGATGAAGCCGAGGTCGTTGATCTTAGCATATACGCAGAGAGAAGAGATCAAACCAATGTTTGGTCCTTCAGGGCTTTCAATAGGACAGAGACGACCATAGTGAGTGTAGTGTACGTCACGCACCTCGAAGCCGGCACGCTCACGAGACAAACCACCAGGACCGAGTGCAGAAAGACGACGCTTGTGCGTTACTTCAGCCAAGGGGTTGGTTTGGTCCATGAATTGTGACAAAGCGTTCGTACCGAAGAACGAGTTGATCACACTGGAAATGGTCTTTGCGTTGATGAGCTCTACGGGAGTGAAGACTTCGTTGTCGCGAACGTTCATGCGCTCACGGATAGTGCGGCTCATACGTGCCAAACCAATAGAGAATTGGTTGGAGAGTTGTTCGCCAACGGTGCGCACACGACGGTTAGACAAGTGGTCGATGTCGTCTACTTGTGCCTTAGAGTTGATGAGTTCAACGAGATACTTGATAATTTCGATGATGTCTTCACGAGTCAATACGCGAACATCGAAGTCTGTGTCGAGTCCCAACTTCTTGTTGATGCGGTAGCGACCTACTTCACCCAAGTCATAACGCTTTTCTGAGAAGAAAAGATTGTTGATAACTTCGCGAGCACTTGCTTCATCAGCAGGGTCTGAGTTACGGAGCTGACGGTAGATATACATCACAGCTTCGCGCTCAGAGTTAGTTGCGTCCTTTTGGAGCGTGTTGAAGATGATAGAGTAATCGCTGTTAGAAGCTTCTTCGTGGTGGAGCAAAATAGTATCTACACCAGATTCGATGATGTCAACGATGTTATCTTCATCCAATGTGGTTTCACGATCTACGATAATCTCAGAACGTTCGATAGAAACCACTTCACCAGTGCCTTCGTCTACGAGGTCTTCTACCCAAGTGCGAACAACACGACCCGCAACCTTGCGGCCGATTACCTTCTTGAGGTTGGTCTTGTTGACCTTAACTTCTTCTGCAAGATTAAAGAGCAACAGGATGTCCTTATCGTTAGCATAACCGATGGCACGAAGCAACGTAGTAACGGGCAACTTCTTCTTACGATCAATGTAAGCATACATCACGCTGTTGATATCCGTTGCAAACTCGATCCAGCTTCCCTTGAAAGGAATGATACGTGCACTATAGAGTTGAGAGCCGTTAGCGTGTACGCTCGATCCAAAGAATACACCAGGTGAACGGTGCAACTGTGACACAACAACGCGTTCAGCACCATTGATGATGAACGTACCATTGTCGGTCATGTAGGGGATTGGACCGAGGAAGACGCTTTGTTCCACCGTCTCAAACTCTTCGTGATCGGGGTCAGTGCAGAACAACTTGAGTTTTGCACGGAGGGGCACGCTATAGGTGAGACCACGTTCCAAGCACTCTTCAATGCTGTAACGGGGAGCATCAATATAGTAGTCCAAAAACTCAAGGACGAAGTTGTTGCGAGTGTCTGCGATGGGGAAGTTTTCAGCAAACACTTTGTACAAGCCATCGTTCTTACGTTGTTCAAAAGGAGTATCCAATTGGAGGAATTCCTTGAATGATTTCAACTGGACGTCGAGGAAATCGGGATACGGCATCGGATTGTTTACCGACGCGAAGTTGACACGATTATTGATTACTTGCGACATTCTAGAAGTCTTTATCTTAAATTATTATTGGTGACCTCAAGCAGGTATCAGCCGCTTGAGACCTTGTCTTACGAAAGAACGACACATCAGTGCTTCATGAAAACTACAACTGACAGGATGATAACAAACAAACTAACAAACAATCAAGACGTTGTAAGCTTCTTCCAAGGACAATCACAAGAAGCAGAAAGTCCTTGAAAGCACATCAAAGTGACGTACTTCGCGATAAGACACAAAAAGGTTAAGAACCCTCTACCAGAGGATCCTTAACCGTATTCCCTATTGGGAGGGTAGACTTGAATTAAGCAAGTTCTACTTCAGCACCAGCTTCTTCGAGAGCCTTCTTGAGTGCTTCAGCTTCTTCCTTACCTACGCCTTCCTTGAGCTTGCTAGGAACACCGTCAACGAGGTCCTTAGCTTCCTTCAAACCGAGACCGCAAGCTTCCTTCACAGCCTTAACGACTTGGAGCTTAGCAGCACCTGCGCTCTTGAGAACAACGTCGAAAGAGCTCTTCTCTTCAGCGGCAGCAGCACCAGCTGCACCAGGAGCAGCAACAGCAACAGCTGCAGCAGCGGGTTCAATACCGTACTCTTCCTTGAGGACAGTTGCAAGTTCGTTTACTTCTTTTACAGTAAGATTCACAAGTTCTTCTGCAAGGGCTTTGATATCTGCCATAATTGTATGTATTTATTGATTTGAGTTTTGTGTGAAATCTCAACTACTTCCGTCTGCATTTGACATTTGTGGGGCAGCAGAAAAAGATTGAGGGCAATTTGAGCTATAGCTAATGTAAGCTATGCGCAAGAATTAAGCGTTCTTCTTGCCGATGGTTTCAAGCACACCGTGAATAGTAGAACCTGCGCTGGTAAGAGCAGAAACAACATTCTTGGCAGGGCTTTGGAGGAGAGAGATAACTTCTGCGATAACCTCGTTCTTGCTCTTGATAGCGCAAAGGGCATCGAGTTGTTCTGCTCCTACATAGAAACCTTCTTCTGCGTAAGCAGCCTTGAGTGCGGGAATACCTGTAGCCTTGCCAGCTTCCTTAATAAGCTTAGCAGGAACGTTAGCTGTGTTGCAGAACATTACAGCCGTTGTACCCTTGAGAACGGGAACGAGGGGACTGTAGTCTACTTCAGCCTTATCGAAAGTCTTTTCGAGAAGGGTATTCTTTACCACTACCATCTTGATGCCTTCAGCGAAGCACTTGCGACGCAAGTTGCTAGTAGCTTCAGCATTCAAGCCCGTTACGTCAACGAGGTAGAAGTGTGCATATTCTTTAAGTTGTTCACCGAGACGCTCGATGATAAGGGCTTTATCTTCTTTTCTCATGATGCGATAACAAATTAGGCTTCTTCAACTGACTTGGGGTCAATCTTGACACCCTTGCTCATGGTGGAAGAAAGATAAATACTCTTTACATAGGTACCCTTAGCAGCAGCGGGCTTCAACTTCATGATAGCAGAGATAAATTCCTTGGCATTGCCAATCATCTTCTCAGTATCGAAAGAAACCTTACCGATAGACGCGTGGATGATACCAGCCTTGTCCACCTTGAAGTCGATCTTACCAGACTTAACTTCACGAACAGCCTTAGCAACGTCCATGGTTACAGTACCACTCTTAGGGTTAGGCATGAGGCCACGAGGACCGAGAACACGGCCGAGTGCACCAATCTTACCCATGATGGCAGGCATCGTGATGATTACATCGATGTCAGTCCAGCCACCTTTGATTTTGTCAATATACTCGTCGAGACCTACATAGTCAGCACCAGCTTCCTTTGCAGCAGCTTCCTGATCGGGAGTGCAAAGGCAGAGCACACGTACAGACTTACCAGTACCATGAGGAAGGGCAACAACGCCACGAACCATTTGGTTAGCTTTACGAGGGTCTACACCGAGACGAACGTCGATATCGAGGGATGCGTCGAACTTGGTAGTTGTGATTTCCTTTACCAAGTTGCAAGCTTCAGCGAGTGAATACGCCTTACCTGCTTCAACCTTCCCTGCTACCAACTTTTGATTTTTAGTAAGTTTACTCATTGTTCAGAAATTGGATTGTTATGAATTAAGCGGGGAAGTCACCCTTAACTGTGATACCCATGCTGCGTGCAGTACCTGCAACGAGGCGCATAGCAGACTCAACTGTGAAGCAGTTGAGGTCGGGCATTTTATCTTCTGCGATAGCCTTAACTTGATCCCAAGTAATTTCAGCGATCTTGTTACGGTTAGGCTGAGCGGAACCACTCTTCTTTTTGGCAGCTTCCAACAATTGAATTGCCACAGGAGGAGTCTTTACAATGAAAGTGAAGCTCTTGTCTGTGTAATAGGTGATTACAACAGGAAGAACCTTACCAGCCTTCTCCTGAGTACGGGCGTTGAACTGCTTGCAGAAGTCCATGATGTTGATACCCTTAGAACCGAGAGCAGGACCTACGGGAGGACTTGGATTAGCAGCACCACCTTTAATTTGGAGCTTGATTTGTCCAGCAATTTCTTTTGCCATTGTGATTATACTTATTGATGATTGAGTTTGAGAGGATAGAGATTTGCGTAACCGAATCTATTATTCCTTCTCGACTTGCATAAAACCAAGTGTCAGCGGTTGTGCACGGCCGAACACCATAACGGACACCGTAACAGTCTTCTTCTCTTTGTTGACTTCTTGGACAACACCAGAGAATCCACTGAAAGGACCGTCCTTCACCTTCACGCTATCGTTTACTTCGTAAGGGATGACCATCTCAGCCGGTTCGGTTTCGAGTTCATCCGCTTTACCGAGGATACGATTTACTTCACTTGGACGAAGAGGTTCGGGATTATCCGTTCCTCCTAGGAATCCAAGGCAGTTGGGAGTGCTTCTGAGGATATGAGCAATTTCGCCCACCAGGTGTGCTTCTACAAGCACATAACCCGGCAGATAGTTTCTTTCCTTCACAACGCGTTTAGAGCCTTGCATCTGGTAAACCTTCTCTGTCGGGATCATTACCTGCGCCACGAAACCACCGAGCTGACCATTTTTAATTTCAGCATCGATGTACTCCTTCACCTTGGCTTCCTTTCCACTTACGGCACGCATAACGTACCATTTGAATTTTTCGTCAGCCATAAGATGAGTTTAATTTCGTTGGTAGACAAAGTTCATAATCGTCTCAAAAAGCGAATCTTCCGCAAAGACCACAATTGCAATGATTATGGAAGCAACGAGCACTACAATTGCGCTGTGCGTCAACTCCCGGCGTGTGGGCCAAGTGGTATTATGCGCTAATTCTGAATACGAATCTTTGCAGTATTTGATAATCCGATTCATTTTTCTTTTTATTTGCACGGGAAGAGAGGCTCGAACTCCCGACACCTGGTTTTGGAGACCAGTGCTCT
>CAUSYJ010000052.1:0-9702 GCA_963535845.1 uncultured Alloprevotella sp. | reverse complement strand
AGCTATATCTATTAGTTTCATGATTTTATAAATAATATTTAATCAAAAGTCCCTCTCAGAGGACAAAAAGAGGGGATAATGATTTCATTTTCTTATAGTTCTAACAAATGTATAGGGAACGGCGCACAAGGATCTGCTACGCGCAATAGGTGATAGACGTTGAATTCAAACACCTCTCCCATGCGGCAGTCGCTCGGCGAGAAGGGGAAGGCAAGATTTCCTGCTGTGGAGATGCGTCCCTCATAGCCGTAGTGCAACATAGTGCTGCGAGCAAACGAGCAGAGCGTGTTGGCTTCTTCTTGCGTAGGAGCAACGGCTTCAATGATTATGAGCAACTCGTCGGACGAGGATTCGGGCGTTTCGGGGAACATATGCATGACGCCATTCTTACCATAGACTTTGAAGTCGAGCCATATATCCCGACGATCTTTCATCTTGAAATTATCTTCCACCCTACTACGTACACCACGAATAACCTCGTCTATCTGACTAATCATAACGGGGTCGTGTGTAGCTGCAGGCGAAATGGTGCGGTATCCCACACGGCGCACACCTTCCAGTTTAATATAATAGTCCTCTGTAGGAACGAACTCAGTACCTCTGACTTCCACTTGACTTTTGCTCAACTGCGTGAAAGTGGTCTTATATAAGTCAATAGCACCTCCAGGGCCGGGCAGTTCGTAAGGGTTGCTTTTCTCATAAAGAGAATGGGCCGCAACAGAGAGCGTGGTACATTTACGTTCGGGATTGAGCGGTTCTACTACAAAACTATCCTTGCGGAGCGTTCCCAGCATACAGTCGGAGCCACTTCCTGGCAGAGCCGTGATAGCTGCACACTCCAATATTTTTCCCATATGGATGGCGAGCGCTTTAGGAAACCCTTTGCTGATGGCAAGGGCTGAAAACTCACACGGGTCGTAAGAGCGGCCTGCGAGAATCACTTGTGATCCCATTTCTAAAGCCTTTATATATGGCTCTTCGCCCATCTGTCCCACGATGTGAATACATTCGTCAACATTCTCTTCGGTGAGTTCGGGAGCGGGACCAAGCGGAGTAACGTTTCCTTTGCGCAACTCTGCTTTGATATAGTCCTTTTCAAATTCAGCATCAATCACGGCCATCTTAAAATGGAGATGCTGCTCACGCGCTATCTCGCGAATGATATTCACCGTAAGCTCTACGTGCGGACGAGCACCGCAACCGCCAGCCGTTCCAATCATCAGGGGGATTCCCTCCTCCAGAGCGGCAGGTATCATAATAGAAAGGTCGCGCTTCACAGCATTATTGTCCGTAAAACTATAGCCTGCGCCCAAATAGTATGGGCCTGGGTCTGTCGAGCCCGCATCGCAGGCTATGACATCTGGATGGCGGCGCATTCCTTCTTTAAAGGATTGCTCCGGAAAGCCATAGCCGAGGATGGCCGTTGGGGATAAAACTTTCAATTCTTCCATAGCGAGTCCTCCTTTTCTATTTTGCTGCTCTGACGGCCAGAATTCGAGCCATCTCATTATATACAATCATATAACCTTCGTCCACTCCCATTCCTGGTTTGGCAAGATACTGCACGGGGCGAGTAGCCATAGCAATGTGAGCACATACTTCGGCTGAGCGGTTTGTTTCGTTACAAGTACCACCCAAATAAGCGCCCATTCCATGTTCTTTACAATAGAGCACAGCTTCTATAGAGTTGTTGATACCTCCCAAGTCAGGCGTTTTAATTTGTGCCATGTGGCCGGCTTTAGCTTCTGTGAAGTCGCGCACATCTTCAAAGGTGTTGCACCATTCATCGGCCACAATTTCAGCGTCAGTACCGATAGTCTCCATGTGGCGGCGGATAGCGGCTAACGCCTCTATCTGGGCTTGCTTTTCGCCCATATCCACGGGACCTTCTACACGCAGTTTGAAAGGTTTAGCTACTTCGGCCAATTCGGAGATGTACTCTGCTACACGTTTGAAATTATTCTCGAAAACAGTCCCAAGTGTTCCGTACACATCTATGTGGAATACGGGGTGATAATCGGGGCATGGGCGTTTCTCAACTACTCTATTGCGAAGCCATTCAACATAAGTGCGGATTTTCTCACCTTTCCAGCCCACTTTGTCCTCTACGTGATTGAATAGCGCGTGAGGCAGGACGGCGGCCGCCTTCATAATCATCTTATCGGCGTTGAGGTAGCGATCATCGCCCGACTGGGTGAAGATAGGAATCATCTCCTCACTAACTTTCGTGCCATACTCTTCGGCCACAATTTCAGCCATGAGTTTGTGTTGACTTTTGGCCACTGCATCCAAGCAGGCTTGTGTGATGCCGTAACGGATGGCGGTATGGTAAATCTTACCGGTAGTAGGCGACACCATTTTATCTACGATATCAGCCAACTCGCGGAAAGAGGTGATTTCTAACCCTTCGTAGCGCAGGGCTATTTCCTTTTCAATGACGGGTATAAAGTCTTTGGCCAAAAACAGAGGGTCGCGGCCGCCCGCACCAGAGTATTGTACGGCAGCACAGTCTCCATGAGCCATTTGGCCATCTTCGAGCAAAAAGAGAACAGAGATGGATTCACCAGCTTGGCGAACGCTAGTAAAGCCTGGCGTAACAGGCTCGCCCGTATAGAAGTTACCATCGTTGCGCGCTCCAGCTTTGATGGCGCGCTGGTCGTCAAAGAAAAAGCCTGTTTTCCCTGCTGAGCAAATCACTTTCTTGATTTTCATAGTGGTATCAATTATTTTGTTGTGTTATGGATTGTTTGTATTGGCAGACTCATAAGAGTGTTTAACCAATCATTATATTTTCTGTTTCGGGACGTCCCACAAGGAAACCCTTTTCTATGGCGTAGACATCGTCAATTACCATTTGCAAACTAACGGGACGACCTTCGTGGCGCGCACGTTCTTCAAGTCGTTCTCGATGAAAGTCTTTCAAAGCTTGAGAGAAAGGAAGGTTGCCCATTTCTAAGATGCGTATAGCTCCTTTATCATCACGCGCAGGGAGAACCTTACCCGCGTTGTTGCGGTTAGGCGCAAACGGAATGTCAAGAACGCCGGCTTCGAAACCAGCCACTGCACCGAGAGCCATATCGCCCTTGCCCAGTTCCTCTACTTTATCAAGGATGCACTTCATTTCGGCTTCAATGATCTCCGACTCCTTGATGACTTCGGGTATGTTGCGGAGATCTTGGTCGCGAAGCATGGAAATGAGCTGCTTCGTTGCGCGAAGTCCAGATGCATTGGCTTCTTTCGTCGGCACGCCATAGGCCTCATGCGGAGTCTTTACGATAACTTTTGTGGCCTTTGCCAAAGCGGCAGCAGCAGCTCCCCAACTGATCACGCCGAAGGCTTTGGATTCGTCTTGGGGGAATCCGCCCATCCATTGGTGGAACACGGTTGTGATGCGAGTATCGTCGAAACCATACTTGTGCATATACTTCTTGGCCATTCGGTCAAGGGCGCGGATGGCTGCAACGTCTTGTATCAAATTGCCGCACTGGCCATAGCCCACAGTTAAATCCTTCACGCCTTGGGTCGCTGCAAGCAATCCTTCAATGATGGCCACAGAGTTACTGATGCACGGCGGAATCAGCGTACCCGTCAAAGGACCGAAGGGTTCGCGATTAATGCTAACGCCAGCTTCCTCATACATACCAATGAGTCGGTCCGTATATTGCCAATGGCGAATGGTTTTGGCCACAGAATGATTCTTGGAGTACGGGATATTATAAGATATGCCACCACCTTCATAAGAGGTGAAACCGCCAGCCATCGTTATTTCAGTGAGCAGTCGAGCATCGGGCGTACCGTGACGCACCTGTACTGGATTGCGGAGCGCAGAAGTAACAATGCGGCAGATATTGACACCGTAATTGACAGCAGGGAAACCATTGAGCATGGAACGGCCCGAGATTTTACTTTTCTCGATGCCCACTTCAACTTCATTATAGCGATTCAAGCGCGTATAACTGTCAATGGTAGTCGGCAGAAGGTCGGCACCGCCCTTATCTTCAAGAAATTGCAACAACTCTATCTGCTCGCGATAGAGTGCCACACCTGCACGCGGCTGTATCAACGTTACCTTGTCAGCAACTGCCTTTTGGAGTTTTTCGCCAAAGCGTTTTTCACGAGGAATCTGAAGCTGGTAGTCAACAGCATCTTGGAAATTTACCCCACCACCCGTGGGCCACTGGGCCAAGACTTCTTGTCGTTCGGCCATAAATTCACCTTCTGGAATTCTTTCGTTTTTTAGTTTGGTTTCCATATTGGTATTATAAGATTATTAGTTATACTGAACGAGAGGTTGTTCCCACATCCTTCAAAGTGGTCTTCATCAGTTCGAAAGCCAATTCGGGATTTATTTGGGAGAGCATGCCCATAGCAGCAAATATATACTGCCCATCGAGCACGAGGCGTGGACGGCGCGGTTTAGCTATCTCGGGATGGCGCAGGTCATAGATACTGCCCTTCAGAATCTCTTCTGGATGACTGCTCCCTAAGAGTACACCGCCAATGCCTATCATCAGCGGAACACTCATTAAGTCTTTCCCCTCCAAAGTATGCATCAATCCGAGCGGTGTATAGACATCGGCCATACGCCCACAATGACGTTCAACGGCCACAGAGACGGCCATGCGCCCAAGCAGTTCTTCCATTTGCTTTTCTTCGCTATCGGCTAAAGCCAGTGTTTCGGGCCGGGCCACACAACGTTCCACCCAACTGCGAAGTTCGGCGGACGGATCTTCCATCTGCTCCAATACATGAGGAAGACTATAACGCATACCCAAATCGCCTTCTACGGTGCGCTTACTCCAAGGTTCTGGAAGCCCCTTAGTAAGCGTACTTTCCACCGTTGGCTCTCCCGAAGCCATAGAATAGACATCCGTGGTAGCACCTCCAACATCAACGGCCATCAAGTCGCCCAAACCTTCTTGTTGCTCCGTTCCTCGACTCAGTAGCTCGCAGGCTTGCAACACGGCAAGCGGTGTGGGAATAATTTGGTGGGATGTTAGAGCCTGCACCTTTGATAGGCCTTTGGCTTCTACTATGCGAGAGATAAACAACTGCCGAATGGCATCTCGCGCAGGCTCAATATTGAGCCGGTTGAACTCTGGCATCACATTCTCCGTCAGCACATAGGGTTTGCCTGCTGCTTCAAAGATTTCGACAATATCGTCGGACGCACTTTTGTTGCCTGCCACGATGGTTGTAAAAGGGCGTGGAATTGAGCAGAGACGGCGCGCATTGGCCGTTATCACTTCTTTGTTGCCCCCATCCGTACCGCCACAGAGCAACACGAGGTCCGGATTCAAATCATAAATTTCTTGCTCCTCACGTTTGCTTATCTCGTAGGCAAACGTCTGCATCACTTTCGCTCCTGCATTAGAGGCGGCAGTGCGCGCAGCTTTTGCTGTCAGATCGGGAACAAGACCGAGCGCCACCATCTTTAGTCCTCCTGCGGCACTGCTACAGACGAGCATATCGTCCCATACGAAATCGCCCAACGCATTTAGGGCGTGTTGAAGCCCTAAGGTGACATCTTCGGCTATCGTCGTGAAGGCGCGCGCCGTGCCCACAATCTTTCGCAAGTCGCCATCGATGGCTGTCACTTTCGTGTACGTACTGCCTATGTCGACTGCTAAATATTTCATAGCTGAGTGCCTTTAGTGGTTGCTCCAACAGTTGTGGCTGTCTGCTGACTTGCGTTGTTCATAACTTCTTCCTCCTCAACTACTGTTTCGACCGCTGGTTCTGTCAGTCCTACAGCTCTGCGGATATCAACGAGCGTACACTCTATCGGGGTGTTGGGAGGATACACATAATCAAAGCCCATCTTGCGGAAGCGCGCTTCAACATCTTTGAAGTCTTGTTTACCCACCACGAGATTACCTCCCACAAAGAGAGGTAATCCTTTGAGACCAGCCTCATCACACTTTTCGCGGAAGCCCATGCAGTCGATCTCGCCGTGTCCATAAAGAGACGACACTATGATAGCATCAGCTTGCGTTTCAACAGCTGCCTCTATAAATTCTTCCTGAGAGACCATCACACCGAGGTTTACCACGTTGAAGCCTTTTTGCTTCAGCGTTAAATCAATAATTTTATTGCCTACGGCATGGACATCGGCTCCAATAACGCCAATGACAATTGTTTTTTTATCCATAGCATAATCTTTTTTTATTAGTGAAGGTCTGCGGACGAAAAGCTTCGTACGATTAACGAGCAAAACTCGCTTACTCGAAAACTACTAAATTCTATCCACTGACACTCACTATTGGTTATTTTTAGTGTCAGATTAACATTACGCCGCCTAATATAAGGCGTTAAAGTTGAAACTTTACATTTTTTCAAAGGTTTTTTTGATAAAAAACTTTCTTTTTGCCAAAAAACTGCTTTTCGGCATGTTTTCACAAACTTTTATACACTCTTCGGAGGGGAAATAAGGAGAAATCTTGACGAAGAGAAGGAAAAGAACTGGAGCTTGTATTTTGTCAAAAATCTTCGTATTCTATAACCCTGAGAATCGTTTGAAATCCAACTCAAACGCCTTCGGCCGAAAAGAACGCCGTTTTGAAACACCACTACAATAAGGCAATTTCTAATTCCTCAAGGAGAAAATAAAATTTCTATAGGCGGAATTAAAATTCCTATAAGGGGAATTTCAAATACAATAAGGATGTCAGCTGACGCAATAAGGATTTTGGCGGACAACTTTATTGTATTTTCATCCAAAACAAGGATAAAAAGAGATTTTTGAGAGAAAAAAGTGGGTTTCTTTGAGAGAAGAAGTCATCTTTTTAAGAAGGAGAAGAACGCAAGACTGAGAGATTCAACTTTGAAGCACTTTTTCTCGCGCTAGATTGAAAAAGTTGTTTGTCAAATAATCAGACGGTAAAATAGGAAAGTTTAGTAGCAGCACGGAAAAAGACTTTACGCAGATTTATAGGAACCATGGAAAGCTGGAAGGGAGAACGAGAAAAAAGATTCGAAGCAGAGAAAGGAGAGAAGAAACTTCGGCATATTTTTCTCTATATTTATATATAGGAGTGATTTTATCACAAACGAAAAGGATTGGTTACGTTTGTTTTCGTAACTTTGCAGCCGAATGCGCAAATACTTGTACATATTGATTTCTTGGTTGCTCGCGTTGCCATTAGCCGCCCAGTCCGATTCGCTCAAAGCCAGTCTGCTGACATGTGCTCCAGGCACGAAGAGTTACGAGCTTTACGGCCATACGGCTTTGCGCATTCAAAACACAAAAACGGGCGACGACTGGGTATTTAATTACGGGATTTTTTCTTTCCAAGATGTCGGCCGCTTTACCTGGGAATTCACGCTCGGAAAGGCCGACTATATTCTCGGAGTGGTAAGTTTTCCCGATTTTTCAGCCGAATATACTGAGCGACAACGCCCCGTGAGAGAACAAAAGCTCAATATCTCTTCCCAACAAACGTCAGAACTTTTCCAGAACCTTGTGCTCAACGCGCAGCCTGAGAATAGAAGTTATCGTTACAACTTTCTGCGTGACAACTGCACCTCACGGGCTATTGACATGATAGGAAAAGTGGCACCGTTCGCCCTTCCTGCTGATAAGCAACCATCTACGACCTATAGGGATATCATTCATAGCTATACACAGGATTCTCCGTGGTTAGAATTTGGACAAGACCTCATTCTGGGATGTGACGTGGATACACTGCTAAATCAGCACGCACGAATGATGTTCCCCCTCTTGGCCGAACAAATGCTTACGCAAGCCACTACAAAAGACAGTTTAGGCAACAGCATACCTTTGCTAAAAGATGAAACGATAGTAGTAAACGTGCCACAAGCTGCGGCTTCTGCCACGCCCTTTACTCCACTCATGGTGGCTATACTGCTCTTGTGCTCTACTGTAGCACTTAGTTGGACCGAACTCCGCACGGGACGCGTTTTTCGCCTTTTCGATAACACGCTAATGCTGGTGCAGGGCTTGGCAGGTTTGGTGGTTTTTGTGCTGTTCTTCTTCTCTGCTCAACCAGCGGTAGGAAGCAACTGGCTCATAGGCGTCCTCAATCCGCTCCCTCTTGTTTGGCTTCCCATAAAAATAATGCGTGAACACCGAGGCTTACAGGACTATTATCTCCCCTTATATGGGACACTTGCAGCCGTATTTACACTGGTTGTTGCTGGCCTACAGCTACAAACAATCCCTACAGCTATGCTGCTTTTGGCATTGTGTTTGCTAATGCGTGGGCTTATTTCTATCATCCGCTGGCGATGCAGACCGCTGCTTGCTGGCACTTCTTCTGACAAATGACTACAAAACAAGGACGATTCCTCATATCCCTTCTCACCGCAATAACGGTGTTGGCGGCTGCAGAACCTGCTGCAGCAGGGACGACCGTCCCGCGTCTTGTAGTGAATATACTTGTCGACGGATTGCGTAGCGATTACGTTCAGGCCTTTATGCCGCTTTACGGCCCCGATGGCTTCCGTCGATTGATCGGACAAGGACTAGTCTATTCACAAGCAGAAAATCCTTCAGCTTGGGCCGACCACGCTGCAACGGCAGCAACTATTTCTACAGGTACGACCCCTTCCGATCATGGCATCATAGGTTTGCGCTGGACGGACCGCAAGACGTTGCGCCCTGTGTCCTGCACAGGCGCTAATGATAGCCCACAATATCTGAGCGTCTCCACGCTGGGCGACGAAATGAAGATAGCAACCAATGGGCGGGCTCTCGTCTATTCCATAGCTCCTCTTAAGGAATGCGCCATTTTATCTGGCGGTCATTCTACAGATGCTACTGTATGGATGGATGCGCGGACGGGACGCTGGACTACTTCAGCATATTTCGGAACATTGCCTTCATGGGCACGCGCCGACAATAATCAAACGCTGCCAACGCTTTGGAAACCGCTCAACGAACTGGTGGGTAATTTCAACTACTTCCCTTCGGGAGGAATGAAAAAGCCTTTTGCCCACAAACTCACGGCAAATAAGCTTCCGACAAGCGGACTCGTGAACGAAATGGTGGCTCGCCTTGCATCAACGGCTATAAACGGCAGTATGTTGGGGCAGGACGAAATTTCGGATCTCTTATCGCTCACTTTCTATGCAGGCGGAAAGCCATCGATGGAACTGCAAGACACGTATGTTCGTCTTGACCGTTCACTGGCAGAACTTTTGCAGGTCATCGACCGCCGCATCGGTTTGCAAAACACTTTGATAGCTCTAACGTCTACTGGGACATCTGAAGAAGACGAAGAAGAAGATTTACACAAATATAACGTACCGACGGGGGCATTCGACATGAAGCGCTCAGCTTCTTTGCTCAATATGTACCTCGCAGCAGTCTATGGACAAGGAAACTATGTGGAGGCGTGCTACGGACGGCAGATATACCTCAACAGAAAGTTCATAGAAAATAAGCAAATCAATCTTGGCGAACTTTTGGAACGTTGCCAGGATTTCTTACTGCAACTTGACGGCGTAAAGGATGTTTATACTTCACAGCGCCTCATACAAGGAGCTTGGACACCAGGTATTAGCAAAATTCGCAACGGATATAACGCGCGCACTTCGGGCGACATCCTCATTGAGGTGGCTCCCGGTTGGCGCTACACCAATACTGACGATCAGAAAAACCAACAGGTTCGGGCAACATATATCCCGTTTCCTATCATTTTCTTTGGTTACGCCATCACCCACGAGGAGATAACAACACCC